>CAZEJK010000039.1:0-24840 GCA_964512045.1 uncultured Thermoanaerobaculia bacterium | reverse complement strand
GCGAGCGAGGTGGCGTTCGATGCGAGCGGCTCGGAGGACCCGGACGGGGAGATCATCTCGTACCGGTGGAGCTTCGGTGACGGCGCCGAGGCGACGGGACGAACGGTGCGCCATACGTACGGCCAGCCCGGGACGTACCCGGTGACCCTGTACGTGACGGACAGCTCTGGCACCGTGTCGTCCACGCGCCACATCAGCGCGGAGGTTGTCATCAACCAACGACCGGTGGCCGACGCCGGCCCGGATCAGATCGCGGCGCCAGGGGAGACGGTGCGGCTTGCAGCCACCGGCTCGTACGATCCCGACGGAGCCGTCACCAGCCACCTGTGGAGCTTCGGAGACGGCGCTACTGCGAACGGTCCGGTCGTGCGCCACGCGTTTGCCCAGCCGGGCGTGTACACGGTGTCGTTGACCGTGGCGGACGACTCGGGCGATGCCGCTGCAGTGGACCACGACGCGGTGCTCGTCCGGGTGAACGCTGCACCGGTGGCTGTGGCCGGTGCGGACATGCGGGTGGCGCCGGGCGAGACGGTTCGCCTGGACGGTGGCCGCTCGTACGACCCGGACGGAACGGTTCGGACGGCGCGGTGGGAGCTGAGTGATGGTCAGTCCTCGACTGGCGCGATGCTCGTCACGGAGCTCGAGCAGCCGGGCGTGGTCAGGGCCGAGCTGGAGGTGCGTGACGACTCGGACGCAGCCAACGGCTCCGCGACGGACGAGGTCATGATCCATGTGAACCACGCACCTGTCGCGGTGGCGGGTGGCGACGTGAGGACCTGTGATCGGGCGGTCACCTTCGACGGTGGAGGCTCGGCCGACCCGGACGGCGATCCGCTGCTCATGCGCTGGGACTTCGGAGACGGATCGATCGCCACCGGGCGTACGGTCACGCACGTCTACACCGAGGGTGGCGTGTACCCGGTGACGCTGACGGTCGATGATGGGACCGGTCTGGCGAACGCGTCCTCCCGGGACGCGATCACCGTCACCATCAATCAGCCGCCACAGGCTGCTGCCGGCGACGACCAGCTCGCCTGTGCCGGCGAGCCGGTGCTGCTCGACGGATCGGGCTCGGTGGATCCTGACGGAGGTGCGCTGCGCTACTCATGGAGCTTCTCCGACGGGGCGTCGGCCGACATCATCAACCCGACGCGGACGTTTTCGGATGGAGGTGTGTACACCGCAGCCTTGACAGTGACGGATGACAGCGGCCTGGAGTGCGGCAGCGATGTGGATCGTCTCGTCGTCCGTGTCGCCGAAGCGCCGAGGGCTGACGCCGGGGGCGATCGCACCGTGTGTGCCAACAGCGTGGTCCGGTTCGACGGCTCGGCCTCCACGGACTCGGACGGTGTGGTGAGCTCGTTCCGCTGGGAGCTGGGCGACGGCACCTCGGCACGGGGTGAGGTGGTCGAGCACCGTTACCGCGAACCGGGAACGTACCCGGTGGTGCTGACGGTCACCGGCGATCGCGTCGGTGAGTGTGACAACCGGCATAGCGACGAGATCACTGTGGTGGTCCAGCCTGCGCCGGTGGCTCAGATCGCGGCGCCGACCGTGGTCGCAGCGGGCGAGGCGGTGGAGCTCGACGGCTCCGGGTCCATGTCGGACGGCGCGGCGATCGTCTCCTGGAGCTGGGACCTGGGTGACGGCAGCGCGGCGCAAGGCCCCGCGGTGACCCATCGCTGGGATGAGCCCGGGCGGTACCGCACGACGCTGACGGTCTCCACCTCCGAAGCCGACGTGTGCTCGGCGGTGGCCGCTCAGCACACGGTCCTCGTGAACGCGGCGCCGACGGCGGTGGCCGGTGCAGACCGGACGGTGGGTGTGCACCAGCCGGTCGTGCTCGACGCCAGCCAGTCCTCCGACCCGGATGGCGTTCTCGCCGACGCAATCTGGGATCTCGGCGATGGCCGGTCCGTGCGCGGTCTGCGAGCCAGCGCTGCCTGGGACGAGCCCGGAACCTACACGGTTCGGCTGACCGTCGAGGATGACTCCGGGGCCCTGAACGGTTCCGCGACGAGCTCGCTGAAGGTCACGGTGTTGGCACCGCCGGAGCTGGCGGTGGATGCCCCGTCGGCTGTGTGCGTCGGGGAGCCGGTCGCCATGACCGTGGCCGTTGCCCGCGCAGAAGCTCGCGTGAGTGGTGAGCGGGCTGTCCACCTCCAGTGGACCTTCCCAGACGGCCACACGGCCTCTGGCCCGACGGTGGAGCGTGCGTTCGCTCGCGCCGGTCAGGTCGAGGTCACGGTCGTGGGCGACGACGGCCTGGGCCTGACGACCAGCCGGAGCCAGGTCGTGCACCGGATGACCGTGAACCGTCCACCGACCGCCAAGCCGGGAGCACCGCAGGTGGTGTGTCCGGGTGACCCTGTGGTGCTGGACGGTGTGGGTTCGTTCGACCCGGACGGCGACGCGCTCCGGCTGAGCTGGAGCACGGAGGAGGGGCGCGCCCTGGCATCAGGGTCCCCGAGCTGGGAGGTGCCTGGGAGCCACACCCTCGTACTGACTGCTGACGACGGAGCGGGGACGTCGTGCAGCGTTGCGACCGCAATGCTGCCCGTGCGAGTGAACGGGCGGCCCGTGGCGCGCGCCGGCGAGGACTTCACGGCCTGGACGGGTGGCGCCTTGGACGTCGCGGTGCTCGACGCCCGCGGCTCGGAGGACCCCGACGGGGATCAGCTGACCTACCTCTGGGATCTCGGAGATGGATCCACAGCGCGTGGGCCGGTTGTGCAGCATGCGTACTCCGAGCCCGGTCGCTATACGGCACGGCTGACGGTCTCCGACTCGACTGGTCTGCTGTGCGGCTCGGCGACGGACGAGGTCACCGTGACCGTTGCGGCGCGGGGGTCGCAGTGAAGGTGCGGTTGTTCGGTCTGCGCAACAAGCTGCTGGTGTACTCCGCTGTGCTGGCAACCGTGCCGTTGGCGCTGGCGGGGCGCTCGATGATCCAGATGTCCCGCGACGAGCTGAAGAGCACCGCCAACGACGAGATCGCACGGACCGCGGAGTCCCTCGTGCGCGAGATCGACGGGCTGTACGAGGACACCTGGGTGGCGCCGCTGGAGCTCGTGGCCTCGGCAGTGGACAGCCCGATCCTCGGGGGGCAGGAGAAGCTCTCCTTGCTGAGGGCCGGTCTTGCCACGCTGCCGGACGTCGTCGCGTGCCAGGTGAGCGTTCTGGGGGTGCCGGGCCCGGTCGTCGTGACCCGGGATGATGCCACGGAGGCGATGCTCGAGGCCGGGCTCGATCCTGCCGAGGTGCTGACGGTCCCTCCCGAGACGGTGCGGACGCTGTTTGACCGCAGCGACGGCGGTATCGTGTCGGAAGGACCGCGTCACGTCGCGGAGAGTGGCCACTGGCTGCTCATCGTGGTGGTTCCTCTTGACAACCCCGTGGCAGGGCGGCAGGCCGTGATGCTCGCGACCGTGGACCTCGGACGCGTCGCAGAGCTGATCGCAGAGCATCCGTTCACCGCAGCCGGCAGGATCGAGCTCGTGGGCTCCGACGGCCGGCGTCTGTTCGACCCCGAACGGACCGATCTGTCGCACCTCGCCATCGTGGCCGAGGCGGTCGAGCTGCTCGACTCGCGCTCGCGGGCCGTCAGCGCACGCTCGTACACCCGCGCGGACGGGCGGTCGTTCCTGGCGGCGTACGGGTTCCCCACGGAGCTGGACTGGGCCTTGGTGGTGGAGCGGAGCGAGGCCGATGCCTACCGGGCGGTGGCGCGGATGAACCGTAGCCTGGGAATGGCGGTGCTCGTCGGGCTCGGGCTCGCGGTGCTCGGCGCGGCCTTCCTGGCGGTGAAGATCAGCCGTCCAGTCGAGCAGGTGGCGGACGTTGCCCGCGCAGTGGGGCAGGGCGATCTGGACGTCGAGGCGAACGAGCCGCGCCGGCGCGACGAGATTGCCGAGCTCGCCGTGGAGATCAACCGGATGATCCGCGGGCTGAAGGAGCGGGATCTGATCCGCGACACCTTCGGTCGCTATGTCAGCCCGGAGGTGGCTCAGCAGGTGCTGGCCGACCCGGCTAACCTCAGGCCGGGCGGAGAGGTGCGCACGGTGACGATCATGATGTCGGATCTGCGCGGGTTCACCTCGCTGTCGGAGCGGCTCTCTCCGGCGGAGATGATCGAGCTGCTCAACGCGTACCTCGGACGGATGGCGGAGCTGATCCACGCTCACGGCGGTACCGTCATCGAGTTCATCGGCGACGGCATCATGGCGCTGTTCGGGGCGCCGTTCGCGCACGACGACGATGCCGCGCGAGCGGTCCAGTGTGCCGCTCGGATGCAGGTGGATCTGGAGGAGCTCAACGCCGAGCTCGCGTCGCGGGTCCAGGTTCGCCTGGAGATGGGGATCGGGATCAACACCGGCAACGTGATCGTCGGCAATATCGGTTCGGAGACGCGGATGAAGTACGGAGTCGTGGGCGACGATGTGAACCTCGCGGGCAGGATCGAGAGCTTCACCGTCGGCGGCGAGGTGCTGGTGTCGTCGGCGACCCGGGAGCTGGTGGCCGACATGGCGCACTTCCGGGGACCGATCGAGGTCCAGGCGAAGGGCAAGAAGGCGTCGCAGAACGTCTGGGCGCTGGTGGCGTTCGGCGACCCGCCAACCATCGAGGTGCCCGCGGAGCACCGGGAGCCAGAGGACCTGATGGCGTGCTCCGGTCGGGCCACGCTGCGTTGCGTCGTCGGCAAGGAGGTGGCCGACGAGCACGCCGACGCGACCGTCGAGGAGATCGGTAAGGACGCGCTGGTGCTCACTACCAGTGCCGTGGTGCACCGCTACGACGATGTTCTGGTGGAGGTGCAGCTCGATCAGCCTGTGACGGAACGGTTCGGCGAGCTGTACGCGAAGGTCGTCGAGCTCATCGAGGTGGAGGGGCGCAGGCGGTGCCGGCTACGGTTCACGTCGGTGCCTCCGGCAACCCGTGAGCGGATCAAGCAGATTGCCCACGACGGGTGAGGAGAAGCTCGGGTAGGCGCAACCGTGCCGCCGGGGACCGCGGGCCGGGCTGCGGCGTCGTCGCTCCTGCGAGGGAGTCGGGGGTGGGTGGGGGAGCTCATACCCGACGTCGAGTGGGTGCGAGGTGCGTGGCCCTGGGACCGGCAGCTCCGGCGCATCCTTTGGGTGCGCCCTGTGGCTGGCGTGGCGGGACAGGTCGCGTATTCATTTGCAGATACGCTCAATAATGAGATGATGTCTCTATCATATTGTCATATCTTGACTTGACACTATCTTGGAACTGGGAGAAGCTTCGTAGGAATGATTCGCGATTATTGGGATTCGCCCGGGTCTTCGGGGGGAGGAGCTTCATGAGTATCAGAGTGGTGTGTGTGATCGTGGCAGCTGCAGTGGTGCTGTCGGCCGGGCTGGCCGAGGAGCCTCCACAACCGGCGCCGACACCGACGCCGGCGCCGCAGGAGGATCTGCTGGAGGACGAGGAGCTCGGCGATGACGACAGCCTTCTCGGCGATGACGATCTCTTGGGAGGCGATGCGCTCGGAGACGAGGACTCGCTGTTTCTCGATGCAGAGGATCTCGAAGCAGAGACCTCCGTCGAAGCTGCTCAGGAGAAGGTTGTCTCTCAGGCCGCTGCAGAGCATCAGCAGCTGTTCTTAGAGGATCGGTTCCCATCGGCCGCGACCTGCGCCACGTGCCACCCGAAGCAGTACCGCGAGTGGTCGGTCTCGCAGCACGCCTACGCCCAGCTCAGCCCGTTGATGATGGCGATGCAGAACAAGATGAACCTGCAGATGTCCACGACCATCGGCGACTTCTGCTTGCGCTGCCACGCGCCGATCGGCTCGGAGCTGGGGGAGCCGTTCTCGGCGTCGAACCTGGATCGGCACCCGGCATCGCGGGAGGGGATCACCTGCATTACCTGCCACCGGATGCCGCAGGAGTACGGGAAGGTGACCGGTCGCATCGCGTTCGAGAGTGGCGATATCTACGCACCGGTGTACGGCCCTTCGGGTAACGACGAGCTCGAGCGCGTCCTCTCGGAGCCGGAGATGTACCGGGTGGTGACCTCGCCGGATCAACCGGGACGAGCGATCCATCGGGAGGTCCGAACGCTCGAGACGATCGACTCTCCGAAGTTCTGTGCCACCTGCCACGAGGTCCTGAACTTCAACGGCTTCCGGGTGGAGGAGACGTACTCCGAGTATCGCCACTCACCGGCAGCCGAGCGGGGCGACACCTGCGTCGATTGCCACATGGGGAAGGTCGAGGGCAAGCCGTCGGGGTTCGATCACGGCCCGGCGGCGGTCGTCGGGGGCGTGCCGACCAGAGACCGGAAGCTGACGAACCACTACTTCGCGGGTCCCGATGCACCGATCGTGCATCCCGGGATCTTTCCGCACAACGTACGCGCCTCCGAGCTCAAGACGATGCGCGAGTGGCTGGAGTTCGATGTCGACGCCGGGTGGGGTACGGACGCCTTCGAGGACTCGGTGGACGCGGACTTCGAGTTTCCCGATGCGTGGCGCTCGATCGATGACCGGTACGACGCGCGGGAGATCATCAACGAGCAGCAGGAGCTGCTCGCCTGGGCGCGCGAACGGCGACTGGAGGTGATGCGCAACGGCTTCGGGCTCGGCCCGATCGAGGTGGAGCGCGACGGCGATGGCCTGGAGATCTCAATCGAGGTTGCCTCCGCCACCGACGGCCACCTGGTGCCGACCGGCTTCGATGCGGAGCGGCTGATCTACATGGAGGTGGTGGTTCACGATGCGGCCGGGATCGCCGTCTACAAGTCCGGCGACCGGGACCCGGCCGGTGACCTGCGCGACGACAAGTCAGCGTACGTCAAGAAGGGTCTGCTGCCGGTGGACGAGGATCTGTTCCACTTGAAGTCCAAGTTCGTGACGCGTCTCGTCCGCGGCGGCGAGCAGGTGTCGATCCTGCCGGTGAACACATCGGTCTCCGCGCTTCCGATGCTCCGTCCCGAGGACCGTCCGTCGACGTTGTACGGCCGGGCGAAGGGGGTGCGCAAGCACCGCGGAGGGATCGAGCCGGGAGGAAGCCGCGAGCCGGAGTACCACATCGATCCAGAGGCGCTCACCGGGCGGGAGCCGTACACCGTGACGGCACGGCTGCGCTATCAGGCGGTGCCGATTCACTTCGTTCGAGGGGTGCAGTCCGTCGGGTTCGACTTCGGCATGACCTCCCGCGAGGTCGCGGACAAGCTGATCGAGAACTGCGAGGTGATCTGGGAGCGGCGAGCTCGGATCACAACCGTGAACGGGGCGCCCCGTGCGGAGCAATTTCCTGCCGAGTACCCTCCGGCTTCGACCCTGCGTGCTGCCGATGTTCCGGATCTGCCGGGTCGATCGGGTGCGCCCTTTGCACGTGGCGAGGGAGTCGCCCGATGAGCGGGGAGCGGAGCTGCTGGCTGGTCGCCGTGGTGCTGGCGCTGTCGGTCGGCGTCGTCTCGGCGCAGGCGCCGGGCGAGCCGTCGTCGACGCCGACGCCGGCTGCGGATGAGAAGGACACCGAGACGCCCGGAACGACACCACCGCCGCCACCGGTGGAGAGGGCCGAAGGCGTACCGGTGCGCGAGGACCTGGCACTTCCGGACGAGGCGATCCCGATGCTGCTGGAGGACGAGCTGCCGCCACGTGCCGGGCCGATTCTCGAGCTGGGCCCCGGTCTTCTGAACGTCGGGAAGCTCCCTCCAGGCAAGGAGCTGCCAACCGGGGCCGTGGTGACCCCGTCGTTGTGGGTCTTCGGGTCGTACCGGACAAGTATCAACTGGCTGGACAGCGGTGACGGCCCGGATCTGGTGGAGAACCCGCATCGCCTGGACCTGTTCGCCAACCTGCAGCTGACGGCCTCGACCCGCTTTCTGGTGGGGATCCAGCCGCTCCATGCCAACGGGAAGTTCACCACCTACACGTTCTCGCCGGAGTCGCTGGAGGGCTGGGAGGATGAGCTCGGGCTCGAGGTCTCCACCGCGTTCTTCGAAGGGGACATCGGAGAGCTCTTTCCGAAGCTGGATCGCGAGGGCACCAGGAAGTGGGATGTGGGCTTCGCCGTCGGTCGGCAGAAGATCGAGTTCCAGGACGGGATCATGCTCAACGATCAGATCGACTCCGTCGGGCTGACGTGGAACAACATCATGGTTCCGAGCCTGAAGCTGATCAACGTTCGCACAACGGCGCTGATCGGCGTCAACGACATCCATCGCGACGACAACCGTGAGGATGACGATGCGCTGCTGGTGGGGTGGTTCACCGAGCTGGAGACCCAGAGATCGACGATCGAGGTCGACGTCGCGTATGTGGCCAGTGATGTGGACCGCGACTCGTCCGGCGATGGCCTGTACCTCGGAGTCAGCTCGGTACAACGGATCGGTCGCTTCAACACCTCGCTTCGGGCAAACGCCTCATGGGCTCTGGACGAGGAGTCTGCCGCAGTGTCTGACGGGCTGCTCATGTTCGGCGAGCTGTCGACGAAGCCGAAAGGAAGCGACAACATCGTCTACTGCAACGCGTTCTGGGGGATCGACCAGTACTCCTCCGCTGCCCGCGACCCGACTGCCGGAGGCCCGCTTGGCCGGACCGGTCTGATGTTCGCGGCGGTGGGGCTCGGGAGGTTCCGCCCGGCGTTGGGCAACCGGGCCGACGATGCCTGGGGCATCGGTGTCGGCTACCAGCTGTTCTGGGACGATGACCGGACGCAGCTGGTGGTGGAGGCGGGCGGCAGGAGGTCGACGGAGGACGGACCGGACGCCGTGGCGATCGGCGCCCGTCTCCAACGCAAGCTGGGGAACCGACTGATGCTACAGATGGATGGGTATGTGTCGGATCCGGACGATGCGGAGCGGTTTGCAGGCTTCCGGACCGAGCTGCTGGTGAAGTTCTGACATGCATGTCGTCGAGATCTTCGGGATCGTGATTGTGGTCGCTGCGTTGGCGGAGGCGGTCATTGCAGTCGGGTTCTCGACGGTGCGGCGGGCGCGAAGTGCTGCGAGGCAGGAGCTGGCGTTGCGTCTCTTCCGGGAGCAAGCCGAGGTCCACCTCGATGCTGCCCGGGCTCAGCGGGACCGGGCCGAGCGCTCCTGGCAGGGTGCACGGAAGTTCGTGGTGGCGAGCAAGAAGAAGGAGGCGCGCGGCGTCCACTCGTTCGAGCTGGTTCCGCACGATCGGCGTCCGCTGCCGCCGTTTCTTCCAGGCCAGCACGTGACGGTTCAGCTCAGGTTGGCGAACCGGCCGAAACCGGTGGTGCGGTGCTACTCGCTATCGGACTCGCCGCGACGGCTCGATCGCTACCGCATCACCGTCAAGCGCGTGGATGAGGGGGGACGGGTCGGCGTCGCCTCGGGTCATCTGTGCGATGACGTCGGTGAAGGGGACATTATCGATCTCCTGGCGCCATCCGGCCAGTTCGTGCTGGACGTCTCGAGAGATCGTCCGGTGGTCCTGGTCGGCGCCGGCGTTGGCATCACGCCGGTGCTCTGCATGGCGCGGGCCATAGCCGATTCCGGGCGACCACGCGAGACGTGGCTTCTGCTCGGGATGCGGAGCCTGGAGGAGTACCCGCTGCGCAGCGAGGTCGAGGCGCTGCAACGGTCGATGCCCAATCTCCGGGTGGAGCTGTTCTTGACCGATCCGGAGGAGGGTCTCCGTCTCGGTCGTGACTATCAACACGATGGTCGCATCTCGTTCGAGCGCCTCCAGGAGCTGCTGCCCTCGAGCAACTACCAGTTCTTCCTGTGCGGGCCGGCGCCGATGGCGGACACGCTGAGCGCCGCACTCCAGGAGTGGGGCGTACCTGCCGAAGACGTCGCGTTCGAGGCGTTTGGACCGGCCAGCCTGGTGAAGCCGCGCGCCGACCGGCAGCCAGCCGAGGTGGTGTTCGCCCGCAGCGGACAGACTGCGACCTGGACTGAAGGCTCCGGAACGCTTCTGGAGATGGCGGAGGTTACCGGCGTCGCCATCGACTCCGGCTGTCGAGCTGGCAGCTGCGGATCGTGCCTGACCGCCGTACGAGAAGGTCGTGTCGAGCCGACTGCCGAGCCGGGCTTCCCGCCGGAGCCAGGCTCGTGCCTGACGTGTATCTCGGTACCAGACGGCCGGGTGGTGCTCGATGCCTGAGACGCAGACAGAGGTGTGGGAGCTCGAGGACGAGGAGGAGAAGAGGATGTCAAAGAAACTGCTGGTGTGGAGTGTGGCTGTGGCTGTGATCTGTGCGGTGAGCTCGCTGATGGCGAAGCAGCCGGATCCCGCCACTGTGGTCGGGCCGGTGAAGTGCGCGGAGTGTCACAAGGTGGAGTCCAAGATCTGGGAGGACACCCATCACTTCGCGACGTTCACCGAGCTGCAGCGTCGGGATACGGCGCGGGAGATTGCTGACAAGCTCTCGATCCGCCGGATCAAGGCGGAGAGCCTCTGTCTGGACTGCCACTACCTGTCGAAGGCGGAGGACGACGGCGATGTGGATGCGATCGCGGGGATCGCGTGCGAGTCGTGCCACGGCGGTGCTCGGGACTGGGTGAAGGTCCACGGCGAGTTCTCCGGTCACGAGACCGAGGAGCAGGAGAGCGCTGCCGAGGAGGCAGCGCGCTGGGAGGCCGCTGAAGCGGCGGGCATGATCCGGCCGCAGCACGTGTACCGGCTGGCCAAGAACTGCTTCGCCTGTCACATCGTGCCCGAGGAGCGTCTTGTCAACGTGGGCGGCCATGCTGCCGGCAGCCCGTTCGAGCTCGTCTCGTGGTCGCAGGGGGAGGTGCGGCACAACACCTGGCACACGCCTGACAAGGCCAACCGTGAAGCGACCCAGGAGCGGAAGAGGTTGCTGTTCGTTGTGGGTACGGCCGTGGAGCTGGAGGAGTCGCTGCGCGCGGTGGCGAAGGGGACCGAGAAGGACCGGTACGCGGTGTCGATGGCAAAGCGGGCCGCGCTGGCCACGAAACGGATCGCCAAGATCGCCGAGATGATCTCCGTCCCCGAGATCGATGAGATCGTCCAGGCAGCCGGTGCTGCCGAGCTCAAGCTGAACAACGCCGACGAGCTTCTCGCAGCGGCGGAAGCGGTGGCTGCGGCGACCCAGCGGCTCGCAGCGGCGTACGATGGGTCCGCTTGGGCGGCGCTGGACGCGGTGATCCCATCGGCGACCAAGGGCGACCCGGCGCCGGGTGGACCGATCGCCGGAAGCTGAGCCGAGCCGTGGGACGAAGGCGAGAGTGATGAGCGCTCAGGTGGCAGTGCGCAGTCAGGAGGCGACCACGATCCAGCGGCCGCACCGCTGGGCGACGCCTTTCGGTGGAGAGATGGGACCAGCGGAGGTGGAGCGCGTCCTTGCGAGCCCGATCTTCGCTGCGATCGATGCGCACAGGTTCCCCGCGAGTGCCTCGCTTGCCGACATCATCACCAACGACGCGCGCCTCGTGCGCCTCGATCGCGGCGACATCGTCGTGCGCGAAGGGGACTACGGGAGCTCGGTGTTCGTGATCCTCTCGGGGTCGGTTCGGGTGGTCCTGGACCACGAGGCATCGCGCTCGCTGACCGGACGGCGGGAGATGCGGCGGGGGTCCTGGTGGCGGGCGCTGACCCAGGGTTGGAGCGCTCCACGCGCACCCGAGATCCGCGACGTGGCCCTCTACCAGAGCGTGGCGACCAGCGTGAGAGAAGGTGGGACCGACCGCGCGCGGACGTACGTGAAGGATCTGGATCGTCTGCTGCAAGGCGCCAAGACGATCGAGATGGGCTCGGGCCAGATGTTCGGCGAGATCGCGGCGTTGTCCAGATCGCCGAGGACGGCCTCGATCGTCGCGGATGGCCCGGCGGAGCTGGTCGAGCTGCGCTGGCAGGGTCTACGCGATATCCGCCGCCGTGACCCGGGGTTTCGTGAGTCGGTGGACAGCCTGTACCGCTCGCGCAACCTGTCGGCCCACCTGGCGGAGACGCCGCTGCTCGCGCACCTGGACTCCGAGACCCTGGATCGGATCGCAGAGCAGACGCTGTTCGAAAGCTACGGCAACCTGGAGTGGTTCAGCTCGTTCAAGCAGATCGTGGCGCACGACCCCTCCGAGGTGATCGCGCACGAGCCGATCATCGCCGAGGAAGGTAACTACCTCGACGGCCTGGTGATCGTGCGCTCCGGGTTCGCGAGGGTTTCGCGGCGGTTGGACCACGGCCATCGGACGGTCGGCTATCTGACAGCGAACGAGGTGTTCGGGTTGAGAGAGATCGTCTGCCACTGGCGGGACGGAGCCGAGCTGTGCCTGCAGAGCTCGCTGCGGGCGGTGGGCTTTGTGGATGTGCTGAGGGTTCCCACCGACCTGCTGGAAGAGCTGGTGCTGCCAGGTTTGGGCGAGGAGACCATCGCGAGGGCGACCGCAGCGATCCCATCAGCCGACGCGCCAGCGTGGGCTGACCACGGCGCCAATGAGACTCTGGAGCAATCGTTGTTGGACGCGCTCGTGGATAGCCGACTGATCAACGGTCAGGCATCGATGGTCATCAACGCAGACCGCTGCGTTGACTGCGACGAGTGTGTTGCTGCGTGTGCTGCAACTCATGAAGGGAACCCTCGGTTTGTCCGGCACGGACCATCGCACGGGGCATTGATGTTCGCAACCGCATGCATGCACTGCGTCGATCCGGTGTGCCTCGTCGGATGCCCTACAGGTGCGATCCACCGGGATCCGGAGCATCTGCGTGTACTGATTGACGATGCGACCTGTATCGGATGTCGGACCTGTGCCGAAAGCTGCCCGTACGACTCGATCCGCATGGTGGACATCCGCGACACCGACGGTCGGTTCGTGGTCGACGAGGAGAGCGGCACGCCGATCGCCAAGGCAACGAAGTGCGATCTCTGTGCGGAGCAGCTCGGTGGTCCTGCGTGCGAGCGGGCGTGCCCGCACGATGCACTCGTCCGGGTCGATATGCGGGATCGACGCCGGTTTGCCGGGTTCCTGCGCGGCGTCGTCCGTCGTGGCCGACGTCTGCGGACGCTCGCGCTGGTTGCACTCGGCGTCGGTGCCCTGATCGCTGCAAACGAGCTCTGGGAGTGCACGCTCCATCACTCGAATGTGCTCTCCGGTTGGGCTCTTCTGGCGGCGTTTGCGGCGCTGCTCCTGCTGGCGGGACGCAAGAGGCTTCCGGCCGCGCCGCTCGGCGACCTCTCGAGATGGCTGAGGGCGCACTGGGGGTGGGGCATCCTCGGCGGCGTGGCGTTCGTCCTGCATGCGGGCTTGTCGCCTCCGCCGGGTCGGCTGGAGTCGGCTCTCTGGTTGCTGTTTCTTGCTGTGGCGGCAAGCGGGGCTGTGGGCCTTCTGCTTTCGCGCTGGATTCCCGAGCGCCGGCGGCGGCACGGAGAGCTGATCCTCTATGAGCGGATTCCGGCGTTCCGGCGCATGCTGGCCAGGCGCGTGGAGGGGCTGGCAATGCAGTCGGTGCGCGAGACCGCGTCGGGAACCCTGGCCGACTTCTACGCACAGCGCCTGGGGGAGTTCTTCGATGGGCCGCGCAACCGGCTGGGCCACCTCGTGGAGTCGAACCGCAGCGTCCTGCGGCTGCGGCGGGAGGTGCGCCACCTGGAGCGTTACCTCGACGACCGAGGCCGTGAGATCCTCGACGAGATCGATCGCTGTATCGTGGCCAAGAACAATCTGGACTACCAGGAGGCGTTGCACGACGCGTTGCGCAGCTGGCGGCGGATCCACGTCCCGTTGACGTGGAGCCTGGTGCTCCTGGTGGTTGTCCATGTCCTGCTGGTACTGACCTTCAGCGGCGGTGCGCTGTGAGCGAGCACGAACGGCTCCAGCGGTTCTCTCATCGAGAGAGCGGCTACGAGCGACCCACCCAGCGGTGGGTCTGTGGCCACCGCGACGGCGGTGAGCCGTGCCGCAACGGACCGGATCATCACGGTCGTTGTCGGCAGCCTGCGGAGTGTCAGCCGGTGCTGCAGGGGGATCGGTGGGTGTGCATGCGAGCGGAGTCGGCCGGCGGACCGTGCTCCGAAGGACCGTTTCCTGATGGCCGGTGCGCTCATCCCCGCGAGCGGTGCGTGCCCACGCTGTCCCGACGAGCGGCTCGTGCCAGAGTCGCGAAGTGGGCCCTGCTCGTCACGCTCGGTGCTGTGCTGGTCGTGCTCGCTCCGAACCGTCGTGCCACATGGGTGTCGCCTGGTCCTGTGAGCCAGGCGCACGGGGAGATCGCTTCCTGTGATGGCTGCCATCCAGCCTTCTCCGCTGGAGTGACCGGGTGGCTCGGTCAGTCGATCGAGGCCAGGACTCCGCAGGAGGCGGGTGCTCCGTGCCTGGCGTGTCATCGGCTCGGCGATCAACCGTTCTCGGCGCACGGCCAGCCGTTCGGGGTGCTCGAGACGAGGCGGGCAGTCTCCGAGGCCCGGCGGGACGCGACCTCCGATCCGCTGAGACTCGCTGTTGCTGGTGCCGTGTTCCCGGTGAGTGCGGCGGATCCGGTCGGGTGTGCGGTGTGTCACCGCGAGCATCAGGGAGAGAACGCCCGGCTCGGCCGGATCTCAGATGACCGTTGTCAATCGTGTCACAGCGAGCAGTTCGAGTCGTTCGCCAACGGTCATCCGGAGTTCGAGTCGTATCCCGCGAACCGACGGACACACCTGGTGTTCGATCACGTCCGCCACATCGCGCGCCACTTTGCGTCGCGCACCGACGTCGTGGCGCCGACGACGTGCGGTGGCTGCCACGAGTCGGACCTGTTCGGCCGCCGGATGCTGGTGAAGCCGTTTGCCGAGTCCTGCGCGTCGTGTCACCTCAGTCAGATCGACGGACGCGCACGGACCGCAGGTACCACCGCCCTGGCAGTTCTGACGGTGCCGGGGATGGATCTGCAGACGCTGGCAGCCCAGGGTTTCGACGTCGGCGAGTGGCCGCGGTTCGCCGAGGAGGAGATCACGCCGCTGCTCCATCTGTTGCTGTTCGGTGACCGTGAGGTGCGAGACGACCTCTGGCGCACCATGCAGGTCGAGGACCTTCTCGATCTCCGAGACGCGTCTCCTGAGGTGCTCGGCTCGGTGGCCCGGGTCGCCTGGGCAGTCAAGGAGCTGATGTTCGACGTGATGGTGTCCGGATCCGAGGCCCTCGGGGCTCGCCTCGAGGCGACGACTGGTCAACGCCTGGAGCGGGCCGCTCTGGTGGAGCTGCTTGGAGCGTTGCCGCGCGATGTGGTGACCGCTGCGCAGGAGGAGTGGTTTCCGGACCTGCTCACAGAGGTGCCCAGGTACCGGGCAGGTGAGATCGTGGTCGCTGGTCACCGCGAGTTACCGGCGGTAGGGGCGGGCTCGCCTGCTGCAGAGGTGACGTCGCCAGTGCGTGATGAGCGTGACGCTTCCCCGAACCTCCTCGCCGAGGATGCCGAGGACCATGGTTCGCCGGCCGGCGATGATGAGCTGCTCGGTGGCGACGACCGGCTGCTGGCCGAGGATGACCATCTTCTCGCGGGAGACGATGAGCTGCTCATGGGGGACGAGGAGCTCTGGGGCGGCGACGGCTCGGATGAGCTTCTCGGTGCTGGAGGCGATGACGAGGATCTGTTCGCCTTCGCTGACGACCTGACCGACGCTTCAGCTGCTGATGGTGACGCAGGCGCCGATGCGCTGGTGGAGCTGCCCACTGTCGATCCGGAGCAGTGGGCTGCGCTCGGAGGGTGGTATCGGGCCAACTACTCGCTGTACTACCGGCCGGTCGGCCACGCTGACCGGTTCCTGAGAACGTGGCTGGATGTGCTGGCCGCCACCTTCGGCACCTCGGCGGAGCGGGTCGCGCGTCCGGTCTTCCGCGCGCTCACCGATCCGCAGGCGCCGGGCTCCTGCGCGAAGTGCCACTCCATCGACGCGCGTCCCGACGGCGGCCGGGTCGTGAACTGGCAGCCGACCCGTGTCACTGCAGGCACGACCGAGCTCACCATGTTCCAACACGTGAGTCACTTCAGCGTAACGGATCAGGAAGGGTGCCTGAGCTGTCACGCCCTGAATGCGGACGCCAGGCCGCTCGACTACTACACCGGTACCGATCCGACAAGCTACGCGTCGAGCTTCGCCGACATCTCCAAGTCTCACTGCGAAGGCTGCCACGTATCTGGAGCTGCGGGTGATGCGTGCACACAGTGCCACGGCTACCACGTCGGGGTCGCCCATACCTCCACGCTGAGCACCCGCCTCAGGCGGTGACCTGTCAATGAGTGCGCTGCCGTCCGAGCACGGACCGCGGACCTCTGGTCTGCATCGGGTCATGCAGCGAGCCCGATGCTGCGGACGGGACGTCCGCGGTCCTCTCGGAGGGTGCGGTGTGTCAGGTGTGCTGCGGACCTTGCAGGGACCGCGGGCCTCTGGTCCGCATCGTATGTGGCGGATGGCCGGCTGCCGGACTCGCGAAGCCCCGATCCGTCGGGTCGACCCGCACGCTCCGTGGTCGCTTGATGGCCATCGTCCGGGGCCGGCAACCAGCTTCCGGGCCCGGGGCCGCTGGCCGGTGCTCCGTTGCCAGTGATGGAAGATGGCCCGTCGGTGTACGATCGTGGGCGCGAAGAAGAAGGAGAGGGATGATGATGCCCCGACCGGACGCATGGCGTGACGCCACGCTGGTAATGGGGCTCGTCCTCGCGATGGGCTCAGCAGGTGATGGAGGATAGAGTTGTGATGAGCGCTTCTCCAGATGACCGCTCTGTGCTGCGATCGATACCGCTCCTTGCGGGTCTGTCGCCCCGTCAACAGGAGGCGCTGGAGGCCATCGGGCGCGAACGGTCGCTCGAGACGGGTGAGATTCTGTTCGCGGAAGGGCATGCCGCCGAAGCGGTCTTCGCGGTCGTTGAGGGGCGCATGAAGCTCGTGCGCTACTCGCCGCAGGGCAAGGAGCTGCTGCTGCACCTGGTCAAGCCCGGTCAGAGCTTTGCGGAGGCCGCGCTGTTCGGTGACGGAACCTATCCCGCAACGGCGGAGGCTGTCGTGGCGACGCGGGTCGTCGGGTTCCCGCGGAGCCGACTCCTGGAGCTGATGCGAAGCTCGCCGGAGCTTGGCCTGGCGATGCTTGCGTCACTTTCCCAGTGGACGCGACGGATGGTGGCAACCCTGGATCTGATGACGCAGCGTCGGGTCGAGGAGCGGCTGGCGATCTACCTCCTGGCGCGGTGTCCGAGAGCCGCGGATGGCAACCCGCTGGAGCTGACGCTCGAGGAGCCCCGGAACCTGATTGCCGCCCAGATCGGGACGGCGCCAGAGGTGCTGTCGCGGACGTTTCGCCGTCTCGAGGACGACGGGCTGGTTCGGGTCTCGGGCAAGTCGGTCACCGTCAGCGACCCGGCCGGTCTCCATGCCCTTGCCGACTGGATCGGTGAGGACGACGAAGTGGGTTGAGTCTCTGTGTCGCGGTAGTATGGGGTCGATATATCGAATGCTTGCACCAACGTGCAAGGGTAGCAAGAGATCCATGGAAGGGCGGCTTCGACGGTGGAGAGAGAGCACCACTTCGGCACGATCAACGAGCTGCAACGGCGGCTGGAGAGAGTGGAGCAGCGGGCTGAAGATGCGCACCGCACCAGCGAGGCGAAGTGGCGCAATATCCTTGTCAATGTTCCATTGATCGGAATCGCCCTCGACTGTGAAGCTCGGATCGTGTTCTGCAACAACCATTTCCTCGACCTCACCGGGTGGGAGCTGGACGAGTTGCTGGGCCGCGATTGGTTCTATCTGTGCATCCCCGCAGATGTCGGTGACACCGTTCGAGCCGTCTTTGAACAGGTCATGCAGGCCGGCGATACCCACGGCTTCTCGGCATACGAGAACGAGATACTCACCAAGAGCGGCGAGCGCCTCAGTATCGGCTGGTCCAACGTCCTGACGCGGGATGTCAACGGTGCGATCGTCGACGTGACGTGTCTCGGTGTGGATCTCACCGAACGCAAGCGCGCCGAGGAACGTGACAGGTATCAGCTCGGCCTGATCACAGCGCTGCTGAACTCGATCCCCGAGATCGTGTTCTACAAGGACCTGGACGGAGTCTACCTCGGTTGTAACGAGGAGTTTGCCCGGCATGTCGGGCGATCCCGCGAGGATGTTGTGGGCGCAACCGACCACGATCTGTACGACGCCGATGTTGCGGATGAGTTTCGCCGTAAGGACCTGAGGGTGCTCGAACACCGCGCCCCGGAGAGCTCTGAGGAGTGGGTGACCTATCCCGACGGCAGGAGAGTCCCGGTCGATACGCTGAAGACCGAGCTGAGAGACGCGGACGGGAAGCTGATCGGTACGCTCGGTGTGGCGCGCGACATCACGGAACGGAAGCGGATCGAGGAGGCGTTGCGTGAGGCCGAAGGACGTGTTCGAAGAAAGCTCAGAGCGATTATCGATCCAGAAGAAGACATCAAGGACCTGACGCTGAAAGACCTCGTGGATACCGAGACCGTGCAGGTCTTGATGGACGATCTCTACCGCCTGACCGGATACCCGGCTGGCGTGTTGGACCATGAAGGCAACATCATCGTCGCCACCGGATGGCAAGACATCTGCACACGCTTCCATCGTGCCCATCCGGAGACGCTCCGGGCTTGCGTGGTGAGCGACACACAGCTCACGCGTGACGTTGCGCAGGGAACGTTCCGTGCATACAAGTGTCAGAACAACCTGTGGGATATCTCGACCCCAATCATGCTGGGTGACAAGGCGGTCGGAAACCTGTTCCTCGGCCAGTTCTTCTTCGAGGATGAAGAGGTCGACGAGGAGCTCTTCCGGCAGCAAGCTCGGCGGTACGGCTTCGATGAGCATGAGTACATCGAGGCGTTACGCCGGGTGCCTCGATGGGATCGGGAGACTGTTGAGCGGATCATCGGTTTCTACTCGAGGTTTGCGGAGTTCGTCTCGTCACAGAGCTATGGCACGTTGAAGCTCGCACGGAGTCTCGAGGAACGACAGCGAGTGGAGGCGGAGCGGGAGCGGCTGCGAGAGCAGCTGGTGCGGGCGCAGAAGCTCGAGGTGGTTGGTCGTCTGGCCGGGGGTGTGGCCCACGACTTCAACAACATGCTCAACGTCATCATTGGCCATGCCGACATCCTGCTCGACGAGATGCACGAGACAGCTCCCGAGCGTGCCGGCCTGGAGGAGATCCGGAAGGCTGCGGAGCGCTCTGCCAATGTGACCCGACAGCTTCTCGCCTTTGCCCGTCGTCAAAATGTCGAACCGAAGGTCCTGGACCTCAACCAGACCGTGGAGTCGATGCTCAAGATGCTCCGCCGGCTCATCGGTGAGGACGTTGATCTGCTGTGGCGGCCAGGGCGGCGGCTGTATTCGATCCGGATCGATCCCACACAGGTTGACCAGATTCTCGCGAACCTCTGCGTGAACGCTCGCGATGCGATTGGGCGTGATGGCGGTACGGTCACCATCGAGACGGCCAACGTCGAGCTTGATGCAGCGTACTGCGAGAGTCAGGTGAGCGCAGTGCCAGGGAAGTACGTGCTGCTCGCCGTCAGCGACAACGGATGTGGGATGGATCCGGAGACGCAAGCCAATATCTTCGAACCGTTCTTCACCACCAAGGACGTCGGTAAGGGAACGGGCCTTGGACTGGCCACGATCTTCGGAATCGTCAGGCAGAACGGTGGCTTCATCAATGTCTATAGCGAGGTTGGCCTGGGCTCGTCGTTCAAGGTGTACGTGCCGATCGATGAGGCTGCGGGGAGGACCGAGCCGAAGCGCACGATCGAGGTTGATCACACCGGGGCCGAGACCGTTCTTTTGGTGGAAGACGAGCTCCCGATTCTCCGGGTTGCGGAGACGATGCTGCAACGTCTTGGCTATACGGTGATCTCTGCACAGCGACCGACGGACGCCATCCGTCGTGCCGAGGCCCACAACGGAACGATCGAGCTGCTCGTCAGCGACGTGATCATGCCTGAGATGAAAGGGCCGGAGCTCGCGAGGGAGCTGCGCGGCCGATTTCCGCAGCTCCGCATTCTCTATATGTCCGGGTACACCGACACGGTGATCGGGCGCCAAGGCGTGCTCGAGAGCGGCGTGGGCTTCATTTCGAAACCGTTCTCGAAGCGAGAGCTCGGAGCGAAGGTCCGGGACGTGCTGGACCATGGGCCGCCGGATGATGGAGCGGCGAGCTGAGTCGGACGGAGACGGATGAGCTCACGCTTCGCCGGGCACGGTTTCGTGCGAGCAGAGCTGTGTGCGGAGCGAGATAGGGTGGGTGCTGGGTGCCCTCCGAAGGCTGGGCTTCAGCCGCCGACGACCTCGCCGCGGACGGAGACGACCTGAACGTGGAGCGGGATGTCACGGTGGGCTGCCGCGAGCGCGCTCTCTGCAAGGCGGACCAGACCGCCGCAGCATGGGACCTCCATCACCAGCACGGTCAGGCTCGTGATCCGGGCGTGGTCGATCATGGCGACCAGCTTCTCGAAGTAGCTCTCCTGCTGACTGTCGAGCTTCGGGCAGGCGATGGCGAGGGTGCGCCCCTCGAGGTGCTCCCGATGGAAGCCGCCCACGGCAAAGGCGGTGCAATCCGCCGCCAGGAGGAGGTCGGAGCCTGCGAGGAACGGCGCCGACGGAGAGAGGAGATGGAGCTGCACCGGCCACTGGCGAAGGGCCGATGGCGCGACAGCGGTCGGCGAGGTCCGGTCAGAGAACCCCGCCGGTTCGAACGCGAGCTGGCGGGAACCCGGGCAGCCGCTGGACATCGGTGCGGCCTGAGCTTGAGGGAAGCCCTGCACAGCGGTGAGCTGCCTCTGTGAGCTGAGCCGCTGCTCGACCGCGGCCTCGTCGAACGGCTCGGCCTCGCGGCGGGTGACCGTGATCGCGCCCTGGGGACAGTGTCCGAGGCACGCACCGAGGCCGTCACAGTAGACGTCGCTGACGAGCGTCGCCTTGCCGTTGACGAGCTCGATGGCCCCCTCGGCGCACGCGCTGATGCAGTCTCCGCAGCCGTCACAAAGCTCCTGATCGATGGCGACGATATCGCGGGTCGGCATGCTGGCTACTCGGTGGCTGGGCGCAGCATGACGAGGTGCATCTTCGCTGGCGCCAGGCAGCGGAGACCGTGCGGGACGTTGGCCGGCATGAGAACGATCTGACCGGAAGCGAGATGAACGGTCTCGCCGCCGATGGTGATCTCGAGCTTCCCCTCGAGGACCTGGACCAGGGCGTCATACGGAGAGGTGTGCTCGGTCAACGCCTGGCCTTCGTCGAACGCGAACAGGGTCACACTGCCGCCGGCATTGCGGTGGAGCGTGCGACTGACGATCGCGGCGTCTGCAAGCTGCACGAGCTCGTCCAGCGTCTCAACGCTCGCGGGAGCAATGGTGTCGTTCTTCTTAGCCATGGTGCCTCCTTGTGCCTGGCTCGCTCGCCGTGGGTGGCGGACCGAGCCGGGCGTCGTGGTGCAAAGATCGGTCGTTCTCGCCCGGACGTCCTTGATCTGGGTCAAGTGGCGTGTGATCGCAACGCCCGGCCCCGGGTCTCGGGGCAACACAGTTCGAGGGGCCTCTGTTCCTGCCTTACGCAGGTGCGAGTGCGGCTGACAACGCTCGATGCGCCGAGGTCGCGGTACAGTATCTCTATGGGCGCCGAACAGTATCGGATCGAGGAGCTGATCGGTTCGGGCGGGATGGGCTCTGTGTACCGCGCGATCGACCAGCGGTTGGACCGAGCGGTAGCGTTGAAGTTCCTGAACTCCGAGGATCCGGAGCTTGTTGAACGGTTTCTGCGGGAAGCGCGCCTTCAAGCCAGCGTCGACCATCCGACCGTCTGCACGGTGTACGAGGTGGGCGAGATGGCCGGCAAGCCGTTCATTGCGATGCAGCTCCTCGAGGCGCCGACCCTGACCGAGGCCGCCAGGAAGATGAACCTCGAGCAGAAGGTTCGGCTCGTGCGTGACGTGGCGGATGGGGTGCATGCGGCCCACCGGCTGGGGCTCGTGCATCGTGATCTGAAGCCGGGCAATATCCTCGTTCGCCAGGACGATGACGGAGTGTGGCGTCCATCGGTGGTGGACTTCGGACTGGCCAGGGAGCAGGCGGATAGTACGGGTCTCACGCGGAGCGGCGTCGCAGTGGGGACCGCGGCCTACATGGCCCCGGAGCAGGCGTTGGGCGCGGTTCCGGTGGATCGGAGGGCCGACATCTTCAGCCTCGGGTGCGTCCTGTACGAGCTCCTGAGCGGCGCGCCACCGTTTACAGGCGGTGAGGTCGAGGTGTTGATGCGGGTCGCCACGGAGGAGCCGGCGCCACTGCGGAAACGGGTTGCGAGCGTTCCGAGGGACCTGGAGACCGTGGTGATGCGCTGCCTCGAGCGGCGTCCCGAGGAGCGGTACGGCTCGTCCCGCGAGCTGGCCGAGGAGCTGGATCGGTTTCTCGATGGTGTGCCGGTGGAGGCCAAGCCGCCCGGAGCGATTGCCCGCCTGGCACGTCGAGCGCGTCGGCACAGAACCACGGTTGGCGTGGGTCTTGCGGCGATGGTCATCATCGTCCTGCTGATCGGTGCGGGGGTCCGACAGCGGATGCAGTCTACCGAGCAGGCGCGTGTGGCTCATCGCTTGGGGCAGCACGTGGAGCGGATCGAGGGCTTCTTGCGGTATGCGCGGGCTCTGCCGCTGCATGATATCGGCCGTGAGACCGAGGTCGTCCGAGGCTGGATGGCGGAGATCCGGGCGGAGATGCAGCACGACAAAGGGCTCGCGCGCGGGCCGAGCCTGTCGGCCCTGGGGCGCGGGTACCTGGCTTTGGATCAGCCGCGTCTCGCGGAGGAGAGCTTGCATGCGGCGTGGGAGAGCGGGTACCGCGAGCCAGAGGTGGCGTTGGCGCTGGGGCAGGCCAGGATTGCAATGTACGAGAAGGCCAAGCGGAGCGCAGAGCGGATCTCGAACCCGGAGCTGAGGTCAGCGCGGCTCGAGCAGATCCGGGAGGCCCACCTCCAGCCAGCTCTCGACGTGCTTGCGCTGGCGGAGGAGGCTGGCGCCGTCCGCTCCACCATCCTGGAAGGACGCGTCGCACTCCACGAGTCTCGTCTCGAGGCTGCCCTCGACGCGGCCGAGCGGGCCTGTGAGGAGTCGCCGTGGGACCCGGAAGCGCTCAAGCTGACCGGTGAGATTCACCTCGCCCGTGCGCAGCAGCTTCAGGACGATGGCCAGATGGAGGAGGCATTGACCACGTCCGAGAAGGCTGGCGAGGCATTTGCTCTGGCGGTGGAGATGGCCCCGAGCGACGCTGCGGCATGGGAGGGAAGCTGCCAGCGGTGGGTTCGGGAGATGGATATTGCCAGGTTTCGCGGCGAGCCGATTCAGCCGCCACGAGAGAACGCCCTGGAAGCGTGTGGAAACGCGGTTCGGGCAGACTCGTCCAGCGCTCCAGCATTGACCACGATCGCGCTCGTCCATCTGATGACGCTGGAGCAGGCCACGCTGCGCAGCGAGGACGTCGAGACGCCGTTCGCCGGCTGTATGACGGCTGCAGAGCGTGCTCTCCAGCTCGATCCGACGTGGGTCCCGGCGCAGGTCATGGTTGGCCGGGCCCAGCAGATCCGGGCGTGGCGCCACGACTACAAGCACGGAGGTGATCCGCGGCCGCGTTTGCGCGAGGCGGTTGCCGCATTCCGTGCTGCGCTGGAGCTCGACCCGGACCACGCGCTCGCACTGGCAGCGCTGGGAACCGCACTTGCCATGGCCGGCGAGTACGAGGTGACGCGTGGGCTCGATCCGAGGGAGTCGCTGCGCCAGGCGGCGGAGACGTTCGAGCGGGCTCTGGAGGTTGCGCCGGAGATGGTGCCGCTGCTCAACAACGCTGCGAACATGTACGTTCGCAAGGGGGAGTACGAGCTGGAGCACGGGCTCGATCCGGAGGTGTCGTTTGCCAGGACGACCGCACTGTGTGAGCGGGCGGTGGCCGCCAACCCGGCGATGCCGTCGCCATACAATATCCGTGGCGTGGCAGAGATGGATCGCGGCCTCGCGAAGCTGCGTCGGGGTGAGAGCCCGGCGGACAACGTCGAGCGAGCGATCGGCCTGTTCGAGGCGGCGCTGGAGCGCAACCCGAGCTACGCGTTCGCGAAGAACAACATCGGTCACGCCTGGGAGCTGCTCGCCGAGTACCAGCTGCTCGCGGGGGAAGATCCAACCGATAGCCTGAACAACGCGGAACAAACGCTCGAGGAGACGCTCGAGATGAACCCCGAGTTCGGTGCGCAGCCGTACCAGAACCTCGCCCACGTGCATCAGCTTCGAGCCGAGCACCTGCTCGCCAACGGTGGGGATCCGACACGGTCGCTCGATGAGGCCCGACATGCGGTGGAGCGGGGGATCGAGGTGAATCCGAACGCGCATCTTCTCGAGGTTCGAAGGGCCGCAATCGAGCTGGTGACTGCTCGTGGCGTGGACCGTGTTGGGCAGTCACCCAGAGAGGTCCTCTCTCGGGCTCGGAGGTGTGCACGCCGGGCCCTCGAGCTCAAGCCGAGCGACCCCGAAGCGTTGCTGGTGGCGGCCAGGGTCGAGCGGATGTTGGCGGAAGCTGCGAGTGATCGGCTCATCGATGGGAAGGAGGCGCTCAACGAAGCGCTCGAGCTTCTCAGACGGACCGAGGAGGTGAACCCGGCAATGGCTCGAGCCATCCTGGAACGAGCCCGCGTGCTCGAGCTTCTGGCTGAGCTGGCGTCGGACGGTTCAGATGCCGAGGTGCTGCGTCAGGCGGCGGTGGCAGCTCGCCGCCGAGCCCTCGAGAGCAACCCGTTACTGGCGGCCCCCGGAGCACCATCGGAGCAGTGAGCTCGAAGCGATCTCCCTGCCGCTGTCCATGCAGGGAGCGCGGACCTCTGGTCCGCATCGGACCATGCAGCGAGCTCGATGCTGCGGACGGGA
>CAZEJK010000038.1:0-31390 GCA_964512045.1 uncultured Thermoanaerobaculia bacterium | reverse complement strand
TCCCCCATGACCACCCACCCAGCGGTCGAACCCTGTCGGCGCGCCATCTCTCCTTTCGTCGAGATCATCCGGGATTCGTCGCTTCCCCCATGACCACCCACCCAGCGGTCGAACCCTGTCGGCGCGCCATCTCTCCTTTCGTCGAGATCATCCGGGATTCGTCGCTTCCCCCATGACCACCCACCCAGCGGTCGAACCCTGTCGGCGCGCCATCTCTCCTTTCGTCGAGATCATCCGGGATTCGTCGCTTCCCCCATGACCACCCACCCAGCGGTCGAACCCTGTCGGCGCGCCATCTCTCCTTCCGTCGAGATCATCGGGGATCCGTCGCTCACCCTCCCACCACCCCATCAGACTCGCAGATAGCTCTGTCTGCAGACACGCCTGTGTGCTTGCAGAAGCGACAACGCCTCGCAGCCGTCCCGGAGCCCACCTATCCGGTCCCCGACGAGAATGCTACGCCGTATCGAAGACCCTGACGGCTACGTCGCTGCCAGACGCTCCAGTGCCTTCTCTGCGTCCTCGGCGACCGGGCCCCAGCGCCTCAGGTCGAGGCACTTCTCGTAGCAGGCGCGGGCGAGCTCGCTGGCGTTGTCGCGTCCGCAACGCTCGTACACCATGCCCAGCAGCAGGTAGAGCGAGGGCTCCTCGGGGTGCTCGGCGATCGCCGCGCGCAGGTCCGCGATCAGCTCGTCGTCCACACCGTCGCCGGGCTCCGTTGTATGCAGCCTCGCCGCAAGTGCAGCGCGCACGTCGCATGCGGCTGGCAGCTCACCGGAGACGAAGACAGCCGCGAGCTTCGCGAGCGCCTCCAGATGGCCCCGGGCCGCGAGCTCGTCGTAGACTCGCGAGCGCAGGTGGAGGTTGCCGGTGCGGTCGGCCAGGACCTTACGGAGCATGCGCCAGCGGCCCTTGCGAACCAGCTCCATCAGATCCACGGGGTCGTACGCCTCGGTCGCCGCGCGGACATGCCCGGGGTCGTTGCCGAGGAGAATCGGCCGGCCGTCGGCACGCTCCCGGATGCTCTCGAGCGGACGCCACCACCCGTCCTCGTCGTACAGCGTGCTCTCCACCACATCCCGGGGCACGTAGCCAACGGCGGTCAGTGTGCGCGCCACGTCGCCGTCCGGAAACTCACCCCGGTTGACGCGCGGCGGATCGTCCCCGACCCAGTGCTCCGATCCGTCCAGCAACGCGTCGACAATCAGCACCGACAGCAGCTCGAGGGCCGCCTGGGTGAGCGAGGTCTCGTAGCTGAGATCGGTCAGCAGCGTATCGATTCCCATGTCCGTTGCTGGCAGCTCGGTCCCGACCATCTCGAGGGCGGCCTCGTTCGCACGCCGCAGGGTTCGCTCGACCTGCTCCGCCGTGCTCAGCTCGACCGGTGCGGCTGCTGCGGCGATCCTGTTGAGCGCGTCCGGCGAGAACGGTCGGCAGTGCGGTCCGTGGCGTCGAACGACCTCCATCGGGACGCTGTACACCACCGCACCCGGCTCGTCCGGTCGGTTGACGGACGATGCGAACACCAGGTGGTCGTCGGAGACGGCGATGACCGTGGCTGCGAACGCCACGAGGGTGTCGCGACTGGCATCATCGGCGAGGTGGTAGACCGCGAGCGGACCGTCATCGGGCGTCCCGCTGACGAGCCAGCCATCCGCAGCTTCGACGATCGCCTCCACCGACTGCCAGTCGCCGAAGCTCTGCCGCTCCCTGCCGCTCACCGTGGCGCCGATCAGCTCCACGGGCTGGTACCACCGCTGTATCGCCATCGGTGGCTGGTGGCGCACAGCCATCAGGAGCCGACGACCGTCCGCCGAGCCGGCGAGCCGGTCCACCTGCACGTCCGGGAGCTCGAGCACCGTCCGCTCGTCGCCCTCCGGCGATCTCACGATGACCTGGGTGGGGCTCGGGTTCGGCAACCGATCGAAGCCGACAACCGTCGGCGCCTCCTCCCGCCGGGCCAGCAGAAGCTGACCGCCGAGCGTCGCGATGACATCGGCCTTCACACCGGTTGGCTCCAGCGAGCGCTCGGCGAGGCGTGCCACAACCGGGCCCTCGGCCAGCGTGTACAGCTGATCGCCAACCACGGCGAGCGACCGTCGCGGAGCCGCGTCGTCCGCCGTCGCCACCAGCTCCGCCTCGGTGGCGCCGTCGCCGACGGTCACGATCCGACGCCCTTCATGAACCAACACCTCTTGACCACGAAGGGCGTACCCGGGGTTCCAAACCTCCGTGGTACCGATCACCTCGCTGGCGGCCAGCACCGCCTCGGTAGCAGGGTCCAACGCCCGCTTCTTCGACGCTTCGTCCGTGCTCTCCACCATCGGAAACGCATCGAGCTCAGGCGGCGGGATCGCCGCGGCGGACTCCACGAGAGTCCGCCACAGCTCGTCGCGCGGCGGGATGGAGGCCGAGGACACCAAGCGCAGATCGATGATCCGATCCTCGCCGACCGGGATGTGCCCGACGGTGACCAGCAGCTCCTCCCCCTCGTCGCCGTAATGCAGTGAGGCCTGCTGTCCATCGGCCCACTCGAGGTCCGCACGCTCGATCTCTATGACCCGCTCACCCTCGATGATCGCCTCGATAGTGCCCTCCAGGACGCAGTCCACCTCCTCCATCACCTCTCGGACACAGGCGTGGACGGCGACCTCGTCGGCCGCAGACACCAGCGTGACCCACTCCTCGTCCTCCTCCAACACGCGGAGCTCACTGTCGCGGAACGCGAGCTGAAGGTCCCAGCCGCCGAACCGAAAGGTGTGGATGGCCGGCGTCGACCGGCGTCCCCACTCGCTGTCCTCCGGTGGAAGCTGGATCGACCTGGCCACCCGCGAGGCCCAGTCGTACACGTCCACCGTCTCGGTCGGGCTCCCCCAGCTCAGCACCATGTAGCCGAGACCGTGACGACCGACCACATCGATCTGATAGGCGAGCCGGATCCCGCCCCGGTGGGCGATCATCCGGCGCGTCGCTCGTGCCACCTCACCCCGCTCCTCGTACCAGGTACGATCGTCCTTCTCGAGCTCGCGATGGACCAGCTCGATGCCCGAGATGAACTGGTCCAGATGGTCCTCCAGGTCCTCGCGACAACCGAGCAGGGCATCGAGCTCGATGATGGCGGTGAACACGTCGATGCCCGAGTTGTAGAACTGATCCGGGCCGAGATCCGGCGAGATCACACGGCGCTCCCAGCGGGGCGACAGCTCGACGGTCGCACCCCATGATCCGATCTCATGCTCCTCAGCTGTGACCGACAGCGCCAACGTCACGGCCACGACCAGCACGCCAGCAGCTTTTCTGTTCATGTTGCTGGACTGTACGGCAGCGCTCGCAGACAGTCAATCGCACCAATCGCGTTCGTGTCGAGTGAGCGTCCCGGTATCGGATCGATGGTCGCTCCGCGCTTCTCCACCCGTCCAATCCGGGTGCGGCGTCTCAGGCTGTCACAGTGCGGATGGCGTAGACCATCTCGCGCGCGATCTGGCGGCAGCGGTCGTCGTAGGCGGACTGCTCCTCGGCAGTCCCGTCCCAGTCCTTCGGGTCGTCGTAGGGTACAGCGACCCGCTCATCAGCACCGAAGACCACGGGACAGCCGGCGTCGGCGGACGAGCAGGTCATGACCGCGCAGAAGCCGTCGGTTGGGTTCGGGGGCTGATCGTAGACCTTCGACACGCAGCGGATCGGCGCCGCGTCCTCGGCGAACCGGACCGCGTACTCCGGGTTGTCGCCGGAGCTGTGTCGCTCGATCCGGAAGCCCGCCCGCTCGAGTGCCGCCACCGCCCGTGGGTTGAACGCCGTGGCCTCGGTACCGCCGGAGAAGCCCTCGATCCCGTTCAAGCCGTACGCTCGAACCGCCGTCTCGGCCCAGACGTGGGCGAGGTGCGAGCGCCGCGAGTTGTGCGTACAGATGAACACCAGGCGTGCGGGCTCGCCAGCCTCGAGCCGGGCTCGGATCCACCCGGCGAGCCGCTGCAGGAGCAGGCTGCGGTCGTCTGGGATGGCTCCTGCCTCGGCCTCGACCTCTCGCAGGTAAGCACGCAGCTCGAGAAACAGGTCGGCGACCTCGGCTGTCATCGGCTCTCCGTCACCGCCGGCTCGGCGGTGATCTGCGCCGGCGCCTCGTGGAAGAAGCGACGCCGCAGGTACAGTGCCACGTTGACGAGGCCGATGAGCACCGGCACCTCGACCAGGGGCCCGATCACTGCCGCGAAGGCGACGCCCGAGTCGATACCGAAGGTTGCGATGGCCACCGCGATAGCCAGCTCGAAGTTGTTCGAGGCCGCAGTGAAGCTGAGCGTCGTCGAGCGCCCGTAGTCGGCGCCGACCCGCTTCGACATGACAAACGACACCAGGAACATCAGCACGAAGTAGATCACCAGCGGGATCGCGATCCGCACCACGTCGAGCGGCAGCTGGACGATGTACTCGCCTTTGAGTGAGAACATCACCAGGATGGTGAACAGCAGGGCGATCAGGGTGATCGGGCTGATCCTCGGGATGAACGTGGTGTGGTACCACTCCTTGCCCTTGAGCTTGACCAGAGCAAACCGGGTCATGATCCCGGCGAGGAACGGGATGCCCAGGTAGATGAGGACGCTCTCGGCGATCTGGCCGATCGTCACCCTGACCTCGGTCCCAGCGAGACCGAACAGCGGCGGCAGCACGCTGATGAAGAACCAGGCGTAGACCGAGAAGAACAGCACCTGGAAGACCGAGTTGAAGGCCACCAGTCCCGCGCAGTACTCGGTGTCGCCGCAGGCGAGGTCGTTCCACACAATGACCATGGCGATGCAGCGAGCGAGCCCGATCATGATCAGCCCGACCATGTACTCGGGCTTGTCGAAAAGAAAAGCAATGGCGAGCAGGAACATCAGGATCGGCCCGACGACCCAGTTCTGGACCAGCGAGAGGGCGAGCACCTTCCAGTCGCGGAACACACGCCCCATCTCCTCGTAGCGCACCTTGGCCAACGGCGGGTACATCATGAGGATCAGCCCGATCGCGATAGGGATGTTGGTGGTCCCCACCGAGAACCGGTTCCAGAACCCGGACACGGACGGCCACAAGTACCCCCAACCGACCCCCACGGCCATGGCCAGAAAGATCCAGACCGTCAGGTAGCTATCGAGGAGAGACAGCTTTCGCGCAACGCGTTCACGTGCAGTCACAGGTGGTCCTCCAGAAGCGTCGTGGCTCAGTCGTCCGGTCCGTCCGGCGAGCACGCCTTGGCTTTCGCCGCCTCCCAGCCCAGCCGGCAGAGATCCTCCACCGGCACCGTGCGCAGCTCGTCAACCTGCTGAAGGTCGGCGTCGATCCGCGGGTCGGCGCCGGCCGTGGCGAGCGCCGCGTCGATCCAACGCCTCGCATCCGGATCGTCGGAGACGGCGAAGTAGACCCAGCGCCCGTCCTTGCGCTCGGTGATCAGCCCCGCACGGCGGAGCTCGCGCAGGTGCGTCGACACGGTGGACTGGGCCAGCTGGAGCACCTCGGTCAGCTGACACACGCACAGCTCGCCGGAGCGGAGCATGGCCACGGTGCGCAGCCTCGCCGGGTGCCCGAGGGCGCGGGAGATGGTGACGGCGGTCTCGAGGCTTGACATCTTCATATCGCGACTTCACGATATATAACGTTGATCGGCTGTACTGTCAAGGGCAGCTGTCGGAGGGCTCGCTTGATCGACTGGAAGACAGAGTGGAAACCGCTGGCGTGGATGGCGGCCCTGTTCGCCGTCTTCTTCTGGCTACCGGTGGGATGGCCGCGATTCGATGGCGCGGTCACCGAGGCGTTGGCGCTCACCAGGTGGTACGCCCGCGAGCACGTCCTGCTGTGTCTCGTCCCCGCCTTCTTCATCGCCGGCGCAATCGCCTCCTTCGTATCCCAGGCTGCGGTCATGAAGTACCTCGGACCGAAGGCGCCGAAGGCTGTCGCCTACGGCGTGGCGTCAGTGAGCGGCACGATCCTCGCGGTGTGCTCGTGCACGGTGCTGCCGCTGTTTGCCGGCATCCACCAGATGGGTGCCGGGCTCGGGCCGGCCTCGGCGTTCCTGTACTCGGGGCCGGCGATCAACGTGCTCGCGGTGGTGCTCACCGCCAGTGTCCTCGGCGCGAAGCTCGGCGCGGCGCGGGCGATCGGCGCGGTGCTGTTTGCCGTCCTCGTCGGGGTGCTCATGGCGGCGATCTTCCGGCGCTCCGAGCAGCGGCGCGTCGACGCCGCAATGGCCTTGCCCGAGCCCGACGGCGTCCGTCCGCTCGGTCAGGTTGCAGCCTTCTTCGCCGCGCAGGTCGCGATCCTGGTCTTTGCCAACTGGGCACGTCCCGAGGACCCGACCGGGATCTGGTTCGCGATCTGGCGGGCCAAGTGGTGGCTGACCTCGGCCGGCGCCGTCGCGCTCGGCGTGGTGCTCGTCCGCTGGTACACGCTGGCGGCCTGGAAGGCCGTGGCAATCGCGGCGCCGACGGTGGTGCTGGCGCTCGTGCGGCCCGAGCATCCGGAGCTTGCCTTCACTACCGGTGTGCTCGGCCTCGCGGTGGTCACGGCGCGCGACCAGGGCGAGCTCGGCGCCTGGTTCGCCTCGAGCTGGGGCTACGCCAAGCAGATTCTGCCGCTGCTGCTCGGCGGGGTGCTGGTGGCCGGCCTGCTGCTCGGACGGCCCGGACACGAGGGCCTGATCCCCTCCGGCTGGGTCGAGAGCGCGGTCGGCGGCAACGGCTTTGCCGCAACCCTCTTCGCCTCACTCGCCGGCGCCCTGATGTACTTTGCGACCCTGACCGAGGTGCCGATCCTGCAGGGGCTGATCGGCGCCGGCATGGGCGCCGGCCCGTCATTGGCTCTGCTGCTGGCGGGCCCGGCCCTGTCGCTGCCCAACATGATCGTCATCGCCAGCGTCATCGGCTGGAAGAAGACCGGCGTCTACATCGGCCTGGTGGTGATGATGAGCACCGCCGCCGGCCTGATCTACGGACTGCTGCTCGCGTGATCCACGAAAAGGAGCCACACCATGAAACAGATCCTCGTTCTCGGCCCGGGCTGTCCACGCTGCGAGACCCTGGCGAAGCTCACCGAGCAGGTGGCCGATGCCGCCGGCCTTGATTACGAGCTCACCAAGGTCACCGATATCAAGCGGTTTCCGTCGTACGGCGTGATGATGACCCCTGCCCTGGTCGTCGACGGAACGCTCAAGGTCCAGGGCAAGGTCCCGTCGCTCGACGAGCTGACAGCGATGCTCACCTAGGTAGCTGAGATGGAATCCAGGCACGGTCCCGTCGCGGTCGTCGTCTCGGCTATTGGCGTCACCGGCGTCTCGTTGCTCGGATGGTGGACCGGGCGCTGGGTGCTCACCGCCATCCCGATCGGCGTGCTGTTCGGCTTCTTCCTGCAAAAGGGCGACCTGTGCGGCGCGTCGGCCTTCTCCGAGGTGGTGCTGGCGCGAGACTGGCGCAAGGTGGGCGGACTCGGGGTGGCAATCGTCGTGTCGATGGCCGGCATTGCTGCTGGCGATCTTCTCGGCTGGATCCAGCTCAACCCGAAGCCCCTGATGTGGGCAGCGGTCGTCCTCGGCGGTCTGGTTTTCGGTGTGGGGATGGTGCTGGCGGGCGGCTGCGTCAGCGGCTGTCTCTACAAGGGCGCGACCGGCAACCTGAACTCGCTCGCCGCACTGCTGGCAATGCCGTTCGGCATCGGTCTCGTCGAGTACGGACCGATTTCCGCCTGGGCCAAGCAGCTCAAAACGGTACAGCTGACGACCGCCGACGGCGGCCCGATCACGCTGTCATCCCTCACCGGAATGCCGTTCTGGCTGCTGGCCGTGCTGATCGCAGCCGCCACAGTCGGCATCGTCCTCTGGATTCGGCGACGCATGTCTTCCCCCGAGGCCGCGGGCCGGAGCATCGCCGGGAAGCCGCGATCGCAAGCCCTCCTGTTACGGTCGTGGAGGCCGTGGCAGGCGGGTCTGGCCATCGGGCTGCTGGCGCTTCCCGCCTACCTCTCGTCCGCAGCGAGCGGTCGGAACTACCCCCTCGGCGTCACTCACGGGGTACTGCACGCGTCGCTCCTGGTGACAGACGCACCGGTCCGCCACGTCGTGGCGCCGCCCGCGGCTCAACCGAGCACAACACCACATCAGCAGTCAGCACCCCGCAAGAAGGTCGTCTGGTGGTTGGTCTTGCTGGTCGGAGGCGTGCTCGTTGGCTCGAACCTCTCCGGTCGCCTCTCCGGTCAGACTCGACTGCTGCCCAAGCCACCGGACCAGATCCTCGTGGCGATGGTTGGAGGGGCTCTCGTCGGCGCCGGCGCGGCGCTGGCTGGAGGCTGCGTGATCGGCAATATCCTCTCCGGAGTAGCGCTCATGGGCATCGGGGCCATGCTCTTCGCAGTCGTTGCGGTACTGGCCAACTGGGCGACCACGGTGCTCTACCTGCGTGGGCTGCGCTGATGAGCTGAGGCACTCAGCGCCGCCACTCTCTCGCTCCCTGCGGACCCGGAATCATGCGGCATCAGCCGCGATTCTCACACAGTGATGGGCGCAGACACAGAGACCTCTCGTGGCAGCAACCAGACCGTCGCACGCTCCCTCCACCGCGTGGTGGGCCTGCCCGGGGCAGTGCTCCTGGGCATGGGCTCCATCCTCGGTACCGGCATCTTCGTCAGCGTCGGCATCGCCGCCGGGGTGGCTGGGCCTGCGGTGGTGCTGGCGGTCGCTCTCGCTGCGGGTGTGGCGACCTGCAACGGCCTGTCGAGCGCGCAGCTCGCCGCGAGCCATCCCGTCAGCGGCGGCACCTACGAGTACGGTCACCGGCACCTCAACCCGACCCTCGGCTTCGTCGCCGGCTGGATGTTCCTGCTCGCCAAGAGCGCGTCCGCGGCCACTGCGGCCCTCGGCTTCGCGGGCTACGTGCTCGGTCTGTTCGGCGTCTTCGAGCCGTTCTGGCGCGTCGTGCTCGGCCTCGGCGGCGTGGTCACGCTGACCGCGATCACCGCCGCGGGGATGCGCCACTCGAACCGGACCAACGCCATCATCGTGACGTTCACTCTGCTCGCGCTCGCCGCGTTCATCATCCTCGGCCTGCCGTCGGCGATCGCCTCCGGCGACGACTCGTACACGCCGTTCTTCCCGGAGGAGAGCGGCCTTGCCGCGCTGCTGCACGCCACGGCGCTGATGTTCGTGGCGTACACGGGCTACGGACGGATCGCCACCCTCGGCGAGGAGATCCACGAGCCGCAGCGGAACATCCCCCGTGCGATCATCACCACGCTCCTGCTGACCATGGCGGTGTATGTCGGTGTCGCGGTCGTGGGCGTCGGCGCGGCGGGCGCCTCTGGGTTCTCGGAAAGCACCGAGACCGCCGCCGCACCGCTCGAGCTGATTGCACGAGGGTTCGGGGTCCCCGGTCTCGCGGTGGTCATCGCGCTCGCCGCGGTCACGGCGATGCTCGGTGTCCTGCTCAATCTGCTGCTCGGCCTGTCGCGGGTGCTCCTCGCGATGGCCCGTCGCGGCGATATGCCGCGGTCGCTGGCGGTCCTCGCCGAAGGCAACGGCTCGCCCGCCCGCGCCGTCGTCGTCACCGGCTGCGTGATCGCGGCACTGGTGCTGATCGGCGACGTTGAGACCACATGGACGTTCAGCGCCTTCACGGTGCTCGTCTACTACGCCATCACCAACCTCGCGGCGCTCCGTCTGCCGCCCGAGTCTCGACGGTACCCGACCTGGATACCCGCCGTGGGGCTCATCGCGTGCCTGGGCCTCGCCTTCTGGGTCGACACTGCGGTGTGGCTGACGGGGATCGGGGTCATCGTCGTTGGCCTGATCTGGCACACGGTGGCGCGGCGTCTGGCATCGCGCCGAGACGCCGGTGCGTAGCCACTCTGCAGGTTGTGTCATCGCGTCCGGCTCGCTAGCAAGCTCTGATTTCAGCGCGTGAGTGCCACGCCCCACCCCGGCTGAGCGGGTCATAGTGCGAGCGCACACGAAGATCGCGCCGGCACCCGGGCGGGTGCCGGCGCGGCAGATTGACGCAACACCAGGCAGCGAGCTTCGGAGCGCTACTGGGTCTCCACCGACGTCAGCACGGTGCTGACCTCGCCGCCGCCCATCTGCGGCGGGAGCTGCCCGGTGGCCTTGACCGTCACGTATGGCGCGTCCTGCGCCAGCCACACGGTCTGGCCGCCGCCCATGTCGTCGAGCGCCTCGATGGCGAGCTTGAAGCAGTCGTACGTGCCCGCCGGCACCTCGACCGTCTCCTCGCCGGCCACCTCGAGCGACCATACGCGGACCTTCTGCGACTGCAGATCGAAGGTCCGGTAGGTCACGGCGGTGTCGGTGGTGAGCGGCAGCGCCATCAGCGTCGCACGCAGACCCTCATCGCTCGCCCACACCGGGGCTTCAAGCTCGACGTTGATCGGCATCTCCTGCGGTCCCATGGCCACCGAGCCGCTGATCGCTGCAGCGGAGTACGTGACCTCCATCTCGACTGGCCCCTGCGTCGCCGTACGCGTGATCGGCTGCAGCGTCGCTCCGAGAAGGATCCGATCGCGGCCCTCACCCATCGGGCTGGACGCCTCCGTCGTAACCACCCAGGTCGCGCTCTCGCCCTCCTCTGCCCGCGCCACGTTGACCGTGCTCGTGACCTCGATCTCACGCCCCGCAGCGGCCAGGGTCGTGGTGTAGCCGACGGTCACCGGCTGCAGGCGTCCGGCCTCCAGATCCGGCAACGCGGCGGTGCGTGCAGCCTCGAGCCCCTCGGCCTGGGTGGGCATCTCCACCGTTGCCGGATCGACGGTGATGGCGGCGATCCGCTCGGCCACATCCGGCGCCGCGCTGGTCTGATAGCGTCCGCCCACATGCTCGGCGAGGAACTCCTCGATGATGGCGAACATCGCCAGCCGGTTCTCGCGACCGCGGAAGCCGTGCCCCTCATCCGGTGCGACCACGTACTCCACGGGATGGTCCAGCTCGCGCAACGCCACAACGATCTGATCGGACTCGGCCTTCTTGACGCGCGGATCGTTGGCGCCCTGGATCACCAGCAGGGGATCGTTGATCGCAGTCGCCGAGCTCAGCGGCGACTGGGCCTCGAGACGCTCGCGGTCCTCCGGGTCGGATGGGTCGCCGACACGACGGTGGAACATCTCCACGATCGGTCCCCAGTACGGCGGAATCGAGTCGAGCAGGGTGATGATGTTGGAGGGTCCGACGATCGACACGCCGGCAGCATACACATCCGGCGTGAACGCGAGGCCGGCCAGTGTGGCGTACCCACCGTAGGAGCCGCCCATGATCACCAGCCTCTTCGGATCCGCGATCCCTCGATCGACGAGGTACGTTGCCCCGTCTGTGAGGTCGTGCTGCATGGCGCCCGTGCCCCACTCCATGTTCCCCGCATTCAGAAACGCCTTGCCATACCCGGTGGAACCTCGGAAGTTCGGCTGCAGGACCGCGTAGCCCCGGTTGGCGAGAAACTGCACGATCGGATCGAACCCCCACATGTCGCGCGCCCACGGGCCTCCGTGCGGCAGGATGATGGTCGGCAGGTTCTTCTCTCCGAACCCTTTCGGCAGCGTCAGATACGCCGGAATCTCGAGCCCGTCGCGCGCTTCGTAACGGACCGCTTGCATCGGCGACATGTGCTTCGAGGGGACGTCTGGACGCGAGGTATACAGCGTGTTCACCGTACCGTCAGCCCGCGTGTAGACGTACACCGAGCCGGGGTCGACGTCGCTGGAGACCGAGACCAGCATGGTGCCCATATCCTCGGTCGTGGACTGCAGGCCGAGCTCTCCATCGGGTACCTGGGACCGGATCGTCTCCAGGTCGTTGGCGAACGTCTCGTCCTTCGGGTAGATCCGGACCCGGTCGCCGACGTACGCGGTGGCGATCAGCTCCTCGGAGGCGTCGGAGAACAGGGCCACTCCGAAGTCCACCTCGCCCTCCGGATCGCTTTCCACAAGGCTGGTCTCGCCGGTCTTCACGTCCATCAGCATGAGCCGGATGAGATCCACATCGGCGCCCTTGTTGCTCTGCACGTACACCTTCGAGCCGCTCTTGTGGAACCGCACCGGCACACAGGTCTCCTCGAACGAGCAGCTGTACAGCGGTTCTCCCAGCTCACCGTCGGCCACCGGCAGGATCTCGGTCCCCCCCTGGTCGTTCTGGCGCACGGCCAACCGGACCGTCCCCGAGTGATCGGCCACCCACGCGGCGACGTTCGACTCGTTGGTGATGATGAGCTCCCGCTCACCGGTGGCGATGTCGACCCGGTAGGGGTCGTGCACAGCCGGATCACGGTCGTTCAGCCCGACGATCAGCTGGCCAGGAGTGCTCTCCGGCAGCGCATAGATCATCGCGCGGACGTTCTCGTACGGCGTCAGATCCCGTGCCGGCGGCACCCCGGTGTCCGCCTCGGCCTCCGCCGTCGGATCGACCGCGTAGACGTGGAAGTTCTCGTTGCCGCCCTTGTCCTGCACGTACAGGATGTAGCGGCTATCCTCGCTCCAGAAGTAGCCGGCGACCGGACGCTCCGTGTCGGCGGTGACCGGCCTGGCAGCGGTGAACGGTGCATCCGCCGCCTTCACCCAGATGTTCATGACATCCAGGTACGGCTTGCGGAACGAGATCCACGCGCCGTCCGGTGAGATCTTGGCCCCGGAGTACTCGGGGTCGCCGAAGAACACGTCACGGTTGAGCAGCGGCGGGGGCGTCGTCGTGTCAGCGAAGGAGAGGGTGGCTACCACGAGCATGCACAACGCGGCGATGCCGAGCGCAGCCGTGGGGAAGCGAGTGTCGTTCAACATGTCAGGCTCCTTTCCGCACATCCGATGCGCAGGGTACCACGCACGGGCCTCATCGACTGAAGACCGCCGTATCTTCGGAAGCTCGAGGCATGCGCCGGGAGCCGAAGGCCGGGCTCCGGCTGTCGTGACCGGGGCCGGATCAGGGGCCAGCTCCGGGCTCGAGCGCTGTCACTCCTGCGAGTGAGACCGGGTGGGCTGGAGAAGCTCGTACCCAACGTCGAATCGCTGACAGCTACGCGGTCGTGGGCCGCGAGCACAGGCGATCTCCGGCGGCGTCGGTCCCCCGGTCGTGCTGCGTTGAGATCGGTAGCGATTCTCACTTGCACCGACCTCAGAGCACTCGTATGATCAGAGTGGCAGCATGCGTTGCTGTCGCCCATCACAGGGCTCAGAGACGTTGAGCGAAAGGAGGTCGTATGGCAGATGCACCTCAAGGATGCGCCCGGGTCACCGGTGCGGTCCTGGGCGACCCGTCGTCCGAGGCTGCCGAGCCCACAGAGAGCCACCCCACAACCACGGTCAAGGAGGAGCGCATGACCGCACGCGTCGGACAGAAGGCCCCCGATTTCAACGCACCTGCGTACCACAACGGGACGTTCACCAACATCCAGCTATCAGACTACTTCGGCAAGTGGGTCCTGCTCTGCTTCTACCCCGGTGACTTCACCTTCGTGTGAGCGACCGAGGTGTCGGCGGTCGCCGACAAGTACCAGCAGCTGAAGGACCTGGGTGTGGAGGTGTTCTCGGTCAGCGTGGACAGCCACTTCGTCCACAAGATGTGGAACGACCACGAGCTTAACAAGATGATCGGTGGTGACGTGCCGTTCCCCATGCTCTCCGACCAGGCGGGACACATCGGCCGTGCCTACGGCGTGTTTGATGAGAGCCAGGGGGTCGAGCTGCGCGGACGGTTCATTATCGACCCGGATGGTGTGATCCAGGCGATGGAGTGCCTCACCCCACCCGTGGGTCGCAAGTTCGCCGAGACCGTGCGTCAGGTGCAGGCGTTCCAGGTCGTCCGGGCCAGCGGCGGCGCCGAGGCCACCCCGGCCGGCTGGGAGCCCGGCCAGGAGACTCTCAAGCCGGGACCGGACCTGGTTGGCAACGTCTGGAAGGTGTGGAAGCCGTCAATGGAGACGTAATCAACGGACCACCGTCCCACGCGGACGGACCCGGAACCAAACATGACCCGACCGCCATGTGGTGGTCGGGTCGTCTCGTCTCCACGGTCCGCGCCTGGGTGGTCGGTGCACATCACCCCGTCGCTGGACGCAGTCTGTGCGCCCGGGTACGGTGGAGGAAGGTCGGCAGCCTCAAAGCGTGCTGCCCGCCCCGCCACGTTGGCAGAGGAGGCCTTCATGCAGCACACAGCGGTCGCGATTCCGGGCGACGGTATCGGTCCCGAGGTCCTGTCGGCCGTCCAGCCGGTGCTCGAGGCCGCCGATGCGCCGATCCACTTCGAGGTCCACTACGCAGGCCAGACGGCGTTGGAGGCGGGTGAGCGCACCGCAGACCTCGGCGGCAGCCTCGGCACCGAGGAGTTCGCGCACGCTGTCACTCGCCGTCTACAGGGTTGAGGGACGGCGCAGAATCCGGTTCCTGTTCTCTGCGGCATCAGCGGCAGGAGCGTCCTCGGAACCGGTATCCTGTGCAGGCGTGTCGGTCGTCGATCCGATCGACACCAGGTTGAGGAGGTCCGAATGCAACGCTCGCAGCGTTCTCAGGCTCACGTCACCGTGAGCATCGTGACGATGGCACTCGTCGCCGGCGCGGCTTTGCTGCCCGCCAGCGCCTGGGCTGGGCGCGACACGGACAGCAGCGTCCGGGGCGAGCGCACGCTGACCGTCGACGGAGCAGCTGCCGACTGGGATGGGGTCCCGATCACCTACCTGCCCAAGTCCGTGCGGGTGCTCAGTCTCGCCCACGACGCGGACACGCTGTATGTGATGTTCCGGTTCGGCGACCGCCGGCTGGCACGACAGATCTTCCACGGCGGCGTCACGGTCTGGATCAACGGCGACGCCAAGGCCAAGGACTCGTTCGGGATCCGCTACTGGGGGTCGTTCGATATCGCCGAGGACGTGGCGCCACCGCGCGATGCGGACGGCCAGCCTCTGCCGGAGGAGCTTCGCCGACGGTTGGGACGCCCGCCGCAGACCGACGAGGTGACGCTGGTTCGCGATGGCAGCACCCGCACCGTCCGACCCGGCGACGTTCCCGGCCTGGAGGTGGCCTCCGGTCTCCACGAAGGCGGCTACGCCTACGAGATGGCCGTGCCGTTCGAGCTGATCGGCGGCGAGGTGGCGGAGCGCAATCCGCACCGGAAACGCACGATCCGGATCGGGGTCGAGCTGGGTGCACTGCCCGCCGACGAGGCGGAGGCACTCCGCAAGGCCAACCCTGCGCCGGGCAGCGTCGCCGGCGCCGCCAACGCCGAGACGGCAATGAACCCGGGGGCGCCGGCCACCGAGTCGATGCGGAGCGATGCCGTCTCCGCGCCCGGACCCGTTGGCGCCCAAGGGGCTCCGGCCGGTGCCGCAGGCCGCTGGCTTCCGTCCGTCGACGACTCGGTGGACTGGCTCAAGGTCACGCTGCCGGGGTTGAAGAAGTAGCGGTCAGGACCGGGCACGGTCGCCACGCATCATGGCCTCTGGCTACGCCGCTTCCTGGGTGAGACGGTCGAGCACCTGTCGGGCCGCCGCCTGGCCCGAGCGGATCGCACCTTCGATGGACCCTGTCACCCAGCTATCGCCGCACAGGACCACGCCGTCGCGCCACACTGCGCCGGCGATCGGACCGTCTGACAACCATGCTGGCGAGACCGGCAACGCATGCTCGATCCGGTACACCGCGAGGCGGCGCCAGCCATCAACCGCCGCCCCGAACCACCCCTTCAGCTGCGTGCGCACGGCGCGCTCGAGCCGGTCCAGGTCGCCGTGGAAGCCCGACAGGACGGTTGCAGAGACCAGCGCGCGCCCCTCCGGCGCGTACGATGCGCAAACCTCGCTCGGCACGCACAGGTTGTTCACCGGTCCGTACCCATCGCCGTTGAGCACCAGATGCCCACCTCGCACCGGGGCTGCAGGTGCGTCGAAGTAGAGGCAAGCGGTCGAGCGCGAACCGCCGTGCTCGACACCGGAGACCAGCCGGCCGGCCGCCGGGCCGTCGGTGGCGACCACGACCGCTCGCGCGGTGACCACCTCCCCGGAGGTCAGGACGACCTTTTCAGGCTCCACCGAAGCCACCGGCGCCTGTGTCCGCACGGCGTCGGTCGGCAACGAGCCGGCCAGCTGTTGGGGGATCGCGCCCATGCCTTCGGCGGGCAACGCAGCCTCTCCCCTGGCGAACATCCGCACCACGAAGTCCATCATCCGGCTCGAGGTCGCCAGCTCACGATCGAGGAACACCCCTCCGAGAAACGGGCGCCAGAAGCGATCGATCATCTCCTCTGAGAAACCGATCTCCTCTAACGCCTCCTGCGAGGTCGCCTGCGGCCGGTCCCATACCTCCTCGAGCTCGCCGGACAAAGCTCTCCGACGCAGCCGCAGCACCTTCGCCTTGTCGGCCAAGGAGCCCACCGGCGCCACCGCGGAGGCCAGGGTCCGCCACGGGCGCCGCAACGGATCCGACACCGTGTACCGGCGCCCGTTGATCACCACCTGCGCCCCAGGCTCGAACCGCCCGATGTCGAGGCGCTCCAGGTCGAGGACGTCGCGGCACACCGGGTAGGCAGTGAGCAGCACCTGAAAGCCGCGGTCGAGGAGAAACCCGTCCACCCGATCGGTACGAACCCGGCCACCGATCCCATCGGCCGCCTCGAGCACCACGGGCTCGAGACCGTACGCTGTCAGCTCCCGAGCGCACGCCAGCCCCGCGAGACCACCACCGACAACAGCAACATCGACCATCTACTTCGCTCCCTTCGGCCGGACAGTTCCAAGACCTCCGTCAACGCCGACCACCTGGCCGGTGATCCACTCCGATCCAGGATCCAGCAAGAAGGCCATCACCCGCGCCACCTCCGACGGCTGACCGATCCTGCCAAGCGGATGCATCGCCTCAGTGGCCTTGCGCATCGCCGGCGAGCCGGTCAGCCCGGCCGTCATCGAGGTCTCCACCAGACCAGGCGCCACCGCGTTCACTCTCAGACCCTGCCCGGCGTAGGTCGCCGCCGCCGACAGGGTCAAACCGATCACGCCCGCCTTGGCGGCTGCGATCGCCTCGTGACTGGCGAGCCCTGCTCGAGCCGCCGCAGAGGACACCAGAACCACAGAGCCCCCCTCCCGCATCGTGGCGGCCGCCGCAGACACCGCGGCGAACGCTGTTGTCAGGTTCGCTCGCAGCGTCGCCTCCCACTCCTCCAGCGAGGTGCGGTGCGCCGGCTTGAGCAGCAGCGAGCCCACGCAGTTGGCGATCCCGTCGAGACGCCCGAGGTCGGCCTTCAGCCGCTTCGCCGCGCCCTTCACCGCGTCTGGATCCGCAGCGTCGAGCGTCATCATCGGCATCTCGCCGAGCTCATCGGCCAGCCGTGCAAGGCGATCACCATTTCGAGCTGCCAGCACCGGGCGAGCACCCGCCGACGCCAGCTGTCTCGCCAGCTCGGAGCCGATGCCGCCGGTGGCGCCAAGGATCAGGTAGGTCGGTGCGGCCGTGCTCATATGAACTCCTCGGCCGGAAAAATCCAGCGTTCTGGATAACGCAAAGTTTCATCTAGATATTTTCTGACCGCATCGTTTCTCCGTTGGCGCACGGCAGAAGGACCGCCACGGCGCGAGAGAGCCCGCCGGAACGTTCTGACGAACCCGATCGTCGCGTGTCAAGACCTGACGAAGAGTCGTCGTCGTTGCAGGCGCTTCGGAGGGTGTGGAAAGGTGGAGGGAGGGGGGGCAAGCCCGTGCAGACACCGGGACCGGGATGCTGGCGGTGCTCCTGTGCCTTCCTCGGCCGTCAGTGCCCTGCCGGCACCTTCTCGCCGGCGGTGACAGCCACCGGCAGACGGTTCTCGTGGGGCGGCAGCGGGCAGGTGGCGTACTCGGTGAAGGCACACGGCGGGTTCACTGCGCGGTTGAAGTCCAGCGTCAGCGAACCGGTGTCGTCCGGAGCCGGCGCCGACAGAAACCTGCCGGCGCCATACGTGGAGTCACCAGACGTTTCGTCCCGGAAGATCAGGAACCCCGTGCTCTGGTCGGCGTCTCCCCACGCCGCCCGCAGGGAGCACTCCGTGCCGGCAAGCGTGAACTCGAGGACGCCCGGCCGAGGCTCCGTTGACGTTCCCAGCCCACGCCCCACTTTGGGAGGTACGTGAAACCTCATATGAGCTGCACGCTGCACCCTCATCCCAACGCGGGCAGCAGCGCCGATCTCGGGACCGAGACAGTGGGCACCCGGCTATGGCAGACTGCACCCGTGGCAACGGTGTGGTTGGCCCCTGTCGAGACTGCAGCTCCAACGGAGCGAGTCGAGGCCGTCGTTCGTTCACTCTGGAGCCACGCAGGCTTCGATGCGCTGATCGAGCCGCACGATCTCGCCGCCGTGAAGCTCCACGTGGGCGAGCCCGGATGCTCGACATTCATCCCGCCGCGGTTCGTGGCGCCGATCGTCGAGCGGATCACGGCGTGCGGGGCTGAGGCGTTTCTCACCGACACCGCCGTCCTCTACCGGAGCCCCCGCAACAACGGTGTGACCCACGTCAAGGTCGCCCACGAGCACGGCTTCACCGAGGACGCCATCGGCGCACCGTTCCTCCCGGCCGACGGCCTGACCGGCGCCGACGCCCGTGAGATCGAGGTCAACGGCCGCCACCACGAGACGGTGGCCGTGGCGAGCGGCATCCTCCAGGCGCGATCGATGGTGCTGCTATCGCACGCCACGGGCCACCTGGGCACCGGCCTCGGAGCGGCACTGAAGAACCTCGGAATGGGCTGCTGCTCACGCGGCTCGAAGCTGCGCCAGCACCACGGCGCCGAGCCGCGCATCGATCCGCAGAAGTGCCTGGCGTGCGGGGTGTGCGCCGAGTGGTGCCCGGCCGATGCCATCGCCGTCGACGTGACCGCCGTCATCGACCGCGACGCCTGCATCGGTTGCGGCGAGTGCGTCGCCGCCTGTCGGGAGGGCGCTGTACGGTTCGACTGGGGGATTGCCGGACGTCAGCTTCAGGAACGCATGGCCGAGCACGCCGCCGGCGTTGTGCGCTCGAAGCGTGGCCGCATCGCCTACATCACCGCCCTGCTGGCGGTCACCAAGGACTGCGACTGTGTGGGCATCCGGCAGACGCCGGTTGTTGCGGATATCGGCCTCCTCGCCTCCCACGATCCGGTGGCGATCGACCAGGCCGCCCTCGACCTGATCCGTGAGCACGCCGGCACGACGCTGGAGGATCTGTCGTACCCGAACCACGATGCCACCATCCAGCTCGCCTACGCCGAGGAGCTCGGCCTCGGCAGCCGCCGGTACGAGCTCGAGCTGGTGGTCGAGTAGCGTCCGACACCCGAAGGAACGGGCGGCGGCTGTGCGCTCCCAACGCGGCCGCGGGCCGCAACCAAAGTGATGCTGCGGTGGTGCCGGTCCCGCGCCCGCGTTGGTCGGTAGTCGTGAAGTCCTGCGCAGATGTGGCAGGATTCTCAACGCAAAGGCGCCAAGACGCTGTGTCGCAAAGGGGAAGAGGAGCTCATGAAGCGTGCACCTGGCAAGCTCCCTCAGCACCCTTCGATGTCTGAAGCTTGCAGAGCATGCATTGGGGAGGGCGGGTGGCACTCTGCACTCTGCATTCTGAACTCTCAACTCACGATCTTGCCGCGAACCTTCGAAGATGTGGGCTGCTTGACCCGCTCACGCCGTGGCGGTTTGGCTTGGGTGCGAGATGACGCGTGACCACGCAAAGCGCCAACAATGGTAGAGTAACGCGCCGGAGGAGTGGACCATGCTGGCCCGAGAGCTGTACCGCAACCAAGCTGACGAGGTGCGCGCCGCGCTGAGGCGCCGCCGCTCGGATGTCGATCTCGACGAGCTGCTCACCACCGACCGGTCCTGGCGTCAGGTGCTCGTGGAGGTGGAGGAGCTGAAGGCCCGACGCAACGCCGGCTCGAAGGAGATCGGTGCGCTGTTCAAGGCCGGCGAGACGGAGAAGGCTCAGACGCTGCGAGCAGAGATGGCGTCGGTAGGTGAGCAGATCAAGACACTCGAGGAGCGCGCCCACACCTTGGAGTCGACGCTCGGCGATCTGGAGCTGCGCGTCCCGAACATCCCCCTCGCCTCGGTTCCAGAGGGTGCCAGCTCCGACGACAACGTGGAGCTGCGGCGGTGGGGCAACCCGCCCGGGTTCGACTTCGAGCCGAAGGCCCACTGGGACCTCGGTCCTGCTCTGGGGATCCTCGACTTCGAGCGGGCGAGCAAGGTGGCGCGGGCCCGCTTTGCAGTGCTGCGCGGTGCGGGCGCTGCGCTCGAGCGCGCACTGATGACCTACATGCTCGATCTGCACACCCGCCAGCACGGCTACACCGAGGTGCTCGTCCCGTACCTGGTGAACTCCTCGGCGCTCATCGGCACCGGCCAGCTTCCGAAGTTCGCCGACGACCTGTTCCACATCTCCGACAGCGACCTGTACCTCGTGCCGACGGCCGAGGTGCCGGTGACCAACCTGCACCGTGACGAGATCCTCGAGGCCGAGCAGCTTCCCCTGCGGTACTGCGCGTTCACACCATGCTTCCGGGCCGAGGCCGGCTCGCACGGACAAGATGTTCGCGGGTTGATCCGGCAGCATCAGTTCCACAAGGTCGAGCTCGTCCAGCTGGTGGAGCCGGAGCTTTCCTGGGCCGCTCTCGAGGAGCTCACCGGCCATGCCGAGGCCGTGTTGCAAGGGCTCGACCTGCCCTACCGGGTGGTCGCGTTGTGTACCGGGGACCTCGGGTTCTCGTCCGCGTACACCTACGACCTCGAGGTATGGCTACCGGCCCAGGAGCGCTACCGTGAGATCTCCTCCTGCTCCAACTTCACCGACTTCCAGGCTCGCCGGGCCGGGCTGCGGTACCGTGGCGCCAACGGCAAGCCACGTCCTCTGCACACGCTGAACGGCTCCGGCCTGGCGATCGGCCGGACCCTGGTCGCGATCCTCGAGAACTACCAGAACGCCGATGGCTCGGTGCGGGTGCCGGACGCGCTGCGGCCGTACCTGGGCCGTGATGTGATCACGGCCGAAAGGTAGCGACCCGCTGCACCGCGCGCGAGGGAGCGTGACGCTTGAGGGCCGGGGGCCACGGAGGCGACCCCCGACCGGACAGCTCACGCCTGGGTCGCGGACTCCTGCACCGTAAACGTCAGCTCCCCATCCGTTCGATCCACCAAAATCCGGTCACCGTCGGCGATCTCACCGGCAAGGAACATGTTCGACAACGGGTCCTGGATCAGGCGCTGCAACGTGCGTTGCAACGGCCGGGCCCCGAAGTCGGGGTCGAACCCTTCGCGAGCGAGATGCGCCCGGGCGGCGTCGCTGACCTCGATGGAGATCCGTCGGTCGGCCAGGAGCCGATTGATCCGCTCGAGCTGGATCGACACGATCCGCGCCATATGCTCCTCGCTCAAGCGGTGGAACACCAGAAACTCGTCGATCCGGTTGAGGAACTCGGGACGGAAGTGCCGCCGCAGCTCGGCGGTCACCTGCTCGACCATCCGATCGCGCTCGCTCTCCGGCGTCCCGTGGATGATCTCCGAGGCGATGTTCGAGGTCATGATCAGGACCGTGTTGCGCAGGTCCACGGTGCGTCCCTTGCCATCGGTCAGACGGCCTTCGTCGAGGATCTGCAGCAGCACGTTGAACACGTCCGGGTGCGCCTTCTCGATCTCGTCGAGCAGCACCACCGAGTACGGCCGTCGCCGCACGGCCTCGGTCAGCTGACCTCCTTCCTCGTGGCCGACATAACCCGGCGGCGCACCGATCATCCGCGAGACCGTGTGCTTCTCCATGTACTCCGACATGTCGAGGCGCACCATGGAACGCTCGTCGTCGAACAGGAACTCGGCCAGCGCTCGCGCCAGCTCGGTCTTTCCGACGCCGGTGGGCCCGAGGAACAGGAACGAGCCGATCGGACGGTTCGGGTCCTTCAGTCCGGCACGGGCGCGACGGACCGCGGCCGCCACTGACTGCACCGCATCGTCTTGCCCCACGACCCGTTGTCGCAACCTCTCTTCCATCTCCAAGAGCTTGCTCTTCTCGCTCTCCAGCAACCGGGAGACCGGCACACCGGTCCATCGCGAGACGACCCTCGCGATGTCCTCCTCTCCGACCTCCTCGGCGAGCATGGAGCCGTGCTCGGCCTGATGCTCGTGGAGTGCTTGCGAGGCACCCTCGAGCCGTTGCTCGAGCTGAACCAGCTCGCCGTAGCGAAGCTGTGCGGCCCGCTCGAGGTCGCCGTCGCGCTGGGCTCGCTCCGCCGCCTCGCGGGTCGCTTCGATGTCGCTTTTCAGGTCGCGGATGGTGGCAATCAGCTCCTTCTCCCGCTGCCACTGTGCCTTCATCCCGGAGATCTGCTCCTTGAGCTCGGCGAGCTCGCGGTCGATGTCCTCTCGCCGCTCACGAGAGGCCCGGTCCTTCTCCTTGTCCAGCGCTCGACGCTCGATCTCGAGCTGAATCGATCGACGCTGCAGCTGATCGATATCGGTGGGCAGGGAGTCGATCTCGATCCGCAGCCTCGACGCGGCCTCGTCGATCAGGTCGATCGCCTTGTCCGGCAGGAACCGGTCGGTGATGTAGCGGTTCGACAGTGTTGCGGCCGCCATCAGCGCCGTATCGGTGATCCGCACGCCGTGGTGCACCTCGTACTTCTCCTTCAAACCACGCAAGATCGCCACGGTCTCCTCTGCCGACGGCTGATCGACCATCACCGGTTGGAACCGGCGCTCCAAGGCCGCATCCTTCTCGATGTGCTTGCGGTACTCGACGAGCGTGGTGGCACCGATACAGCGGAGCTCGCCACGGGCCAGCGCCGGCTTGAGCAGATTGGCCGCATCCACGGCGCCTTCGGCGGCACCCGCGCCCACGAGGGTGTGCATCTCGTCGATGAACAGCAGCACCTCACCAGCAGAGTCGACGACCTCCTTGAGCACCGCCTTCAGTCGATCCTCGAACTCACCACGGTACTTGGCGCCGGCAATCAACGCGCCCATGTCCAGAGCGACCACGCGCCGGTTCGCCAGCAGCTCCGGCACGTCGCCCTCAGCGATCCGCTGCGCCAGCCCCTCGGCCACCGCGGTCTTGCCGACGCCAGGCTCGCCGATCAGCACCGGGTTGTTCTTGGTGCGACGGGTCAGCACCTGCATGATCCGCCGGATCTCCTCGTCGCGGCCGATCACCGGGTCGAGCTTGCCCGCGCGCGCTGCCGCAGTCAGGTCACGCCCGTAGGTCTCCAGCGCCTCGTACTTGTCCTCCGGGTTCTCGTCCGTCACTCGATGCGAGCCGCGGAGCTCCTGAATCGCCTGTAGCACCAGCTCATGGGTCATGCCGTGCTGCGCCAGCAGCTGGGACGCCGAGGACGACTGCACACCGACGATCGCCAGCAGCAGGTGCTCGACGGAGACGTACCTATCCTGGAACTGCGGCGCCAGCTTGGCCGCCTGGTCCAGCACCGCGCGCAGATCGCGAGATGGCTGCGCCTGGGCACCCCCGCTGGCAGACGGTAACCGCTCGAGATCGCGCTCGGCCTCCGCCGCGAGCTCCGCGGCTGGCGCTCCCGCCTTGGCGAGCAGCTTCGGTACGATGCCGCCCTCCTGCTCGAGCAGGGACGCCAGAAGATGGGTCGGGATCGCCTCGGGGTTCCCCCGGGCGGTTGCGTGCTCAATGGCGGCGCGGATCGCCTCCGCTGCCTTGACTGTGTAGTCTCGGTTTGTCATCGGTCCTCCCTTTGTGGCATGGAACCCTCGAACGACGTCACGACGGCTACGCGGGTCCGTACCACACCTCCAGAAATATATAATCTGATGTTATCTTTGTCAAGTTTATGCATGCATAGTGGAGATAGATTTAGCAGAGTTCACTCAAATCTCTACAGCACTCCAGCGCGCTGGTACACTCTCCCGAGCCTGGGGCGCGCTCCAGCGGCGCGAGGAGATCGCGATGGGGGACCACAACGTCAACCGAGACACGGACGCGGAACGACGGCGGATCTTTCTCCGCCACGTTCTCGACGATGTTCGCGCACTTGAGCGGGCCCTGGATCGTGGGCTCATCGAGACCGGAGTCCGTCGCATCGGCGCCGAGCAAGAGCTCTTTCTGGTGGACTCCAGCTGGCGCCCGGCGCCGATCGCCGAGGAGGTACTACGGTCGGTCAACGACCCCCACTTCACCACCGAGCTCGCCCGCTACAACCTGGAGTTCAACCTCGACCCGCTCCTGTTCGGAGGACGCTGCCTGTCCGATATGGAACGTCAGATCACCGAACGGCTCGACGCTGTCCGATCGGCCGCGGCTACCGTTGGTGCGGACGTCGTCCTGAGCGGGATCCTACCCACCCTCGCCAAGACCGACCTCACCCTCGAGAACATGACTCCCGCTCCGCGCTATGCCGCCCTCAACGAAGCACTGACAGCGCTGCGCGGTGGAACGTGGGAGCTGTACATCAAGGGGATCGACGAGCTCAAGCTCCACCACGACTCGGTGATGACCGAGTCGTGCAACACGAGCTTCCAGGTCCACTTCCAGGTCGGACCCGACGAGTTCGTCCGCCTGTACAACGCCGCGCAGGCCGCCGCGCCAGCCGTGCTGGCTGCGGCCTCCTTCTCGCCACTGCTGTTCGGCAAGCGGCTTTGGGCCGAGACCAGGATCGCCCTGTTCCAGCAGTCGATCGACACCCGACAGGCGAGCCCGTACGTTCGCGACAACCGCTCGCGGGTACGGTTCGGCCGCGACTGGGTCCGGGAGTCGGTCCTCGAGCTGTTCCGGGAGGACATTGCGCGTTTCCGATCGATCCTGTCGGCACAGATCGAGGATGATCCATTCGCCGACATCGCGAACGGACACGCGCCACAGCTGCGCGCCCTGATGCTCCACAACTCGACCGTGTACCGGTGGAACCGGATCTGCTACGGCGTCACCGACGGGATCGGTCGCCTGCGGATCGAGAACCGGATCCTCCCATCCGGCCCGACTCCTCGGGATGAGGTGGCCAACGCCGCGTTTTGGTTCGGGCTCGTCAGCGGAACACTCGAAGCGTACGACGATATCTCTGCACACCTCGAGTTCGATGAGGTGAAGGCCGGGTTCTTTGCAGCGGCTCAAATGGGGCTCAAGGCGCAGCTGGCCTGGGTTGACGTCCCCTCGATGCCGGCACGATCACTGATCCTCGACACGCTCCTGCCGCTGGCACGGAACGGGTTGGCTGTTGCAGGCATCGAGCAGCACGATATCGACACGTATCTGGACGTGATCGCCGAACGCGTCGACCGCTCGGCCACCGGCTCGCAGTGGATGCTCCGCTCCCTGACCGCCATGGGCCAACGCGGCACCTCGACCGAGCGACTCACCGCCGTGACAGCCGCCGCTGCCCAACGACAGCGGGACGGCTCACCGGTCCACACCTGGGAGCTCGCTCAGCTGACGGAAGCCGGCGGCTGGAGTCGCAGCTACGTCCGGGTGGACCAGTGCATGCGCACTGATATGGTCACCGTCCAGGAAGACGAGCCGCTGGAGCTGGTTGCGCACCTGATGGACTGGAACGACCTCCGCCACGTGCTCGTCGAGGACTCAAAGCACCGTCTCGTCGGTCTGATCTCTGACCGTATCCTCCTCAGAGCCCTCGGCCAGAACCTCCTCACCGCCAGCTCGCCCACCCCGGTCAGCGACATCATGCAGCGAGATCCGCGCACAGTCTCGCCACAAACCCATACTCTCGAGGCAGTTTCGATCATGCGGACAGAGCGAGTATCGTGCTTGCCGGTGGTCTCAGGAGGGCACCTCGTCGGTTTGATCACCGACCGCATGTTCATGGAGATCGCCGCCGAGCTGCTCGAAGAGAAGCTCACAACGTGAGAGCACACGGGCACGTTCCACCGCACGACCCCTCGTCACGGACGCCGGCCCGGCAGACCCTCGAGCCGCAGCCGCTGCAGCGGGTCATCGCCCGCTGGAACGGGGTTCCGGGGCCAACGCTGGTCACGATCGGGGGCATCCACGGCAACGAGCCCGCAGGCGTCGTCGCGGCTCGCAGCGTGCATGCCGCTCTCCGCGCGAACCGTCCCGAGTTCGCCGGACGGCTCGTCTCTCTTGCCGGCAACGTCACCGCGCTGGCTGCCGGCGAACGGTACCTCCACCACGACCTGAACCGGGCATGGACCTCCGAACGGATCGCCTCGGTGTCCGCGCACACTCACCGACTCGATGTGGAGGACGGCGAGCAGCTCGAGCTGCTCGCTGCTCTGGAGGAGACGATCATCGGAGCGAAAGGCCCGGTGTACGTCCTGGATCTTCACACCACCTCAGCTCACAGCCCGCCGTTCTCGATTGCGCACCCGGGCGGGCCGAGCCGTGCTCTCGCGTCGGTGCTGCCGGTTCCCGTCGTTGTTGGCTTCGAACGGTACCTGAAGGGGCTGGTGGCGCCGTTTACCGCTACCCTCGGCGCCACCGCCGTGAGCCTGGAGGCAGGCCAGCATCAGGACCCCGATGCCCCCGCGTTGCTCGAGGCCGCCATCTGGCTGACCCTGGTGGCGGTGGGATCGATGCCGCCGGAGGCGGTCCCAGAGCTTGATCGGCACCACCGCCGCCTCGCCGCAGCAGGCCGCGGACTGCCGCAGTCACTCGAAGTGGTCCACCGGCACGCCATCCATCCGGAGGACAGGTTCGAGATGGCTCCCGGATTCAGAAGCTTCGACGCGGTCGAGCGTGGCCAGCTCCTCGCCCACGACCGGCGCGGACCGGTGGTTGCCGGCAACGACGGCTGGTTACTGCTGCCGTTGTACCAGCCGACCGGCGTTGACGGGTTCTTCCTCGCCAGGAACGAGCAGCGGTCGTCCCCGTTGGGCGTCCAACGCGGCCGTGGAGCGCAGACACAGTGAAGCTCTGACGGCGCCGGGGTGACGGCTGCACAGCTGCAGGCGGCGCCGCGAAGCGTGCGCGCGTCACCTTGCGTCGCTACAATCGATGCGCATACGAAGGAGGTCTCATGGAAGCCGACCGACCCGGGCCGTACGTTCCCCACACCACCATCATGCCGGAGCTCACCTTCAAGGCGGTGTTTCTCGGAGCAATCATGGCGATCGTCCTGGGCGGCGCCAACGCCTACCTCGGAATGAAGGTCGGTTTGACCGTGGCGGCCACGTTCCCGGCAGCCGTGGTCGCGATGGCGCTGCTCCGCATCTTCCGCGGCAACATCCTCGAGGAGAACATCGCCCGGACCACAGCTTCGGTCGGGGAGTCGCTCGTCGCCGGTGCCATCTTCACGATTCCTGCGTTCGTCATCTCTGGCGCCTGGTCCGAGTTCAACCTCTTGGACGCCATGCTGATTATGGGAATCGGCGGCGTCCTGGGCGTCCTGTTCGTGATTGTCCTCAGACGCACTCTGGTGGTCGAGGCGGACCTGCCGTTCCCGGAGAGCGTCGCCGCCTCGGAGATCGTCAAGGCCGGTCAGAAAGGACAGACCGGCGCCGGACTGGTGTTCGGCGCCATGGGCATCGCGGCGGCCTGGGAGCTCATCAAGAACAAGGCAGGCATCCAGGTGATCGAGGACGCCGCTCACAGGTTCGTGCACTTCGGCCGGTCGTCCATCGAGCTCCTCGGCGAGAAGGTGGGCTACTCCGGCGGGCTGCTGCTGTCGACTCCCGAAGCCTCGCCGATGGTGATGGGCGTCGGGTTCATCGTCGGCCTCCGGATCTCCGCCATCCTCTTCTGCGGCGCAGTGACTGGATGGCTGCTGCTCGTGCCGTTGGCACTGTTCCTGAACCCGGCGCTGGCCGACATCGGCTCGAGCCAGGGGTTTCTCGAGCTCGCCAACGAGGTCTGGTTCAAGCAGATCCGTCCGCTCGCGGTGGGCACCATGATCGTCTCGGCGTTCTACACGCTCTATAACCTGCGCGGGCCGCTGGTCAACGGCATCAGCAAGGCGCTCGGTGGCCTGGGCGCCGCCGCCGCCGGAAGCGCCATCGAACGTACCGAGAAAGACCTCGATCTCAAGTGGGTGTTCGTTGCCATCGGCGTCATGGCGATACCGATGTTTCTTCTGTATAGGTACTTCTCCGAGTCCACCCCGGGGGCACTGGTGCTGACCGTGGTGATGCTGATCCTCGGCATCCTGTTCGCCGCCGTTGCCGGCTACCTCGTCGGTCTCGTGGGCAACTCCAACAACCCGATCTCCGGGCTCACCTTGAGCGCTCTGGTGATCGCGGCAGTGCTCATGGTCGCTATGGGTGTCACCGGGGGTCGCGGCGTCGCCGCGGTGCTCGGCGTGGCGGGGGTCGTCTGCTGTGCCGCAGGTGTTGCTGGCGACATGATGCAGGACTTCAAGGTGGGCCACATCCTCGGCGGTACGCCCTGGCGGATGCAGGTCGGTGAGCTGATCGGCGTCGTCGCTGCAGCCCTGGTGCTGCCGCTCCTGCTGATGGTCCTCAACAACGCCTACACCATCGGATCGGCGGATCTCCCGGCGCCACAGGCTGGCCTGATGGCGCTCATGGCCAAGGGAATCGTCGGCGGTGAGATGGCCTGGCCGCTGGTCATCGTCGGCATGCTGTTTGGCGTCGCCCTGATCCTGATCCAGGCTCCTGCCCCGATGCTGATTGCCGTGGGCATGTACCTGCCATTCTCCACGACCTCTGCCGTCTTCGTGGGCGGCCTGATCCGTTCGGTCCTCGACGGCATCATGAAGCGCCGACAGGCCTCCGAAGAGGAGCGGATCCGCGGCGAGAACTCGGGAGTGCTGGTCGCCTCCGGGCTCATTGCAGGCCAATCGTTGATGGCCGTCGCATTGGCGTTCGTCGTGCTCTACGAGCAGAGCGTTCTCGGATTCGCCGAGGGCCAGCACCTGCTGCCGCACATCGCAGAGAGCTTCTGGATCGGCCTGCTGGTCTACCCTCTGCTGCTCGGGCTGCTGGTGTGGCTCCCGTTGCGACGCAGCCGAAGCAGTGCCCTCCCGGCCGTCCCTCCGGAGTAGGAGGACACCCGTGACGGGCACCGAGCGCTCGGAGCTCGCGACACCGGTATGGAGCGCCGAGTGGTACGAGCAGGACGACCGCGTCGTGATCGTCCGCCCGCGGGTTGGACAATCGTGGCTGTCCCCTCGCCGCTGGTTTGCCGCAGTGTTCGAGCCCCGTCGCTGGCGGTTGGATGAGCTGGGCTCGTTCTGCTGGCGGCGCCTGGATGGTGAACGGACCGTCGGAGAGCTCGCAGACGAGCTGCGAGCAGAGTACGGCGAGACCGCGGAGCCCGCAGAGGAGCGGGTGGGACGTTTCCTCCACGTGCTCGTTCGCGAGGGGATGGCCAGGCCTCCGGGCTCAGACGGGGGCACGATCCCACCCGGCGACGAGGGAAGCTCGTAGCGACCAAAGCGGTCGCGGACCGGCGTCATCGGAGCATCCCTTTGGTTGCGGTCCGCGACCGCGTCAGGGGGTTGCGTCGGGGTGAGGCTCGTGGTACTCTTCCACTCCCTGCGGCGCGTTCGTCTAGGGGTCTAGGACGCCGGCCTCTCACGCCGGTAGCACGGGTTCGAATCCCGTACGCGCTGCCAAAGACCGAAGCTCTCCGCCCGGCCCTGTGGCCGGGCGTTTTCTCTCCTGCCAACGCGGATCACCCTGGGGTACAATTTCTCCGCAATGACAGGTCGCCCCTACACCTGCGTCTCGTGCGGCAAGAGGATGCAGATCCACGAACGTTACTTCGGCCGCCGCCTCCGCTGCACCGGCTGCGGCCACCGCTTCCGGATCACGACCGAAGGCCAGATCGTTTCCGTACCTCAGCCGACATCCAGCGACAGCTCCGCGGCGCCGCCCGCGTCCATAGCGCCAGCCCAAAGGGAGACCACCAGACCTGCCGCTGGGGCACGGCCATCACCGGAACCAGCGCATTCACCGGTCTCGACACCACCCCCGCTTCCGGCTGAGCCTCCAGCTCCCGTCCAGGCTCCGAGCGTGGTCGAGCCTACGGGCCCACACCCTCCGCTGTCCGCTCAGCCCTCCATCAACGCGCCGGATCCAACAGCTGAGCGCGCTCAGACCGCCACGTCGACACTGCAACCCGGAAAGCTGCGCACCGAACGTCCACCGCGCACGCCGATCTGGCGCGATCCGTTCCTTCAGATCGCCGTGGTCGTCGGGCTCGGTCTGCTCGCCATCTGGGCCATCATCCCGACCCCGGACCGTCTCCCCTCCGAGCGCCCAACACCGCCGATTGGCACCCGCTACACCCTGGAGCTGTTTGCGCAGATCGAGCACGGCATGACCTATCGCGAGGTTGTCGATCTGCTCGGAGAGGAGGGCACCAAGCTCGGCGAGAACGACCAGCGTCGGCGAATGGACATGTACGCGTGGACCAACCCTGATGGCTCACGCCTGACGGTCCTGTTCGAGGAAGGCGAGGTCGTATCGACGTCCGAGCTGGATCTCCCCGCCGGATCGCCCCGCTAACAGCGGCGCAGCACCCCACGGCGTTGTCTCCCCTCGCGCCACAGTAGTATGATGCCCCCCCAGAGCCGGCCCACCGGCCGTCTGGAAGGATCTTGTGCAGCTTCACTCCCACCTTGACCCGCGTCTGGTTCTGATCGCGCCATCGATCCACGAGCGCGACGAGCTGTTCGCCGCGTACGCCCAGTTGTTCGTCCGGCACGGCTTTGTCAGCGACGCAGACGAGGTGGTCCGGCGGCTGCTGGATCGCGAGGCGATTTTGTCCACGGGCATCGGCAACGGCATCGCGGTGCCGCACGCCCAGATGACAGGTCTGAGACACCTCCTGCTGGCAGCATCCACGCACCCTGACGGTCTCGCCTACCCCACTCTCGACGGTGCGCCTGTCCGGCTCTCATTCTGCCTCCTGGGTAGCGAGTCGACGACCGGCGATCACCTCGCCGGTCTCGCTCGAGTGGCGCGGCTGGCGCGACGGCCTGAAGCGTTTGAGACCCTGCTGCAGTCAACCGACGGCCGCAGCTTTGTCGATAGCCTGCACGCCATCGAGGAGAGCATCTGAGTGCAGCTGCTCGTCGTGATCCTTCGCGATGAGGAGATCCTCGATGACGTGCTCTCGATCCTGGTGGAAATGGAGCTGCCGGACTCGGTGGTCATCGATAGTCGCAGCGGGCTCGAGGTCCTGGAGCGCGATCTCCCGATCTTCGCCGGTCTGCGTACGCTCGTGCCGGGTGGCATCGAGTTCCATCGAACCGTTCTCGCGGTCATCGAGTCCGATCCTCTCGCCACGAGAATCCTCGAGGCGATCAGCACGATGGAAGCTCCCGACGGTGATCGCAGCCGTCAGAGCGTGGCGTTCCTGGTCCCGATCGGCCACGTCCACCGGTTCTAGCGGCTCACGGAGCCGTATCTTCGAAAATTCGAAGCAAAGCTCCTGAGTTGAGTTCTCAGTTCTCAGTTCTCAATCAGTGGAAATCCCTGGAGGTCTCGTGCTCAGTAGCCCTGAATGGGCGTT
>CAZEJK010000037.1:0-31486 GCA_964512045.1 uncultured Thermoanaerobaculia bacterium | reverse complement strand
CGAACGGGTTGATGGAAGGGGCGGGGGGTTCGGTCACGTCGGCCTCCGGCTTTTGAGATGATAGTAATACACGAGTCTCCGGCCGGTGTGACCAACGAGGCGATGAGGCGACCCCGCGAGAGGGGGGCAGCCTGGATCAAGTAGGGTGCCCCAGGCCCCACGAACACCTCATTGGGCCCCTCTGCGGTCAAGCCGAGGAAGCCGCGGGGTCGTGGTGGAGGGCTGGCTCTACCACCTGTACGATCGCTTCGCTCGCACGGAGCGGCGATTCTTGACGAGGATGACGAGGGCGAACTGCTCGTCGAGCTGCTGCGCGAGGTTCGCGAGCGCGACGGGCTTGCAGTGCTCGCGTGGTGCCTCATGGAGAACCCCTACCACCCTTGGCGTAGTCACGTTTTCGTTGGGCCTGGCACTCTTTTGCTCTTTTGGCTGCCGGCTACCGGGGCCGGGGCCGCGGCCGGCGCCGGGGGGCTTCGTTGGATCTTTCGTGAGCGGAGCCTGGTCCGTCACCACCGACCTACCACATGTTCGTCGGGTCGTTGGTCTGGCTGTCGATGAGCGAGACGAACGTCCAGCTCCGACCCTCGGCGCCAGCACGAGAACGCGGTACGATGGAGGTCCTGGTCCAAACGACGGAGGAGGTCTGACCATGCGCACGCATTGGTGGCTCGCGGTCGTGCTCGTCGTGGGGATGGCGTCCCTCGGCGCTCTGTTCAACGATGGGGGTCCCTCACGGTTCGACCGAGCCGTGGCATCGCTGGATCCGTCGCCTCCGGCCGAGCCGGTCAAGCTGGTGTTCATCCATCACTCCTGCGGCGAGAACTGGCTGGTGGACGGCAACGGCGGCCTTGGCGCCGCTCTCGCCGCCAACAGCTACTACGTCTCCGACACCAACTACGGCTGGGGCCCCGACGCGATCGGTGACAACACCGACATCGGTCACTGGTGGAGCTGGTTCCGGGGCCCGGAACGTGGCCGCTATACCGCTGCTCTGTACGCATTCAGCGAACAGAGCTCGTGGCCGTACGAGCGCCTCGATAGCGACCCCGGGGGCGAGAACTCGATCATCATGTTCAAGTCCTGCTACCCGAACTCCAACCTGCAAGGCTCGCCGGACGACGCGCCGACCACCGGGAGCAACCCACTGCGCGGCGAGGGCTCCTGGTCGGAGCACCACACGGTCGCCAACGCCAAGGGGATCTACAACGACATCCTCGCGTACTTCGCCACCCGCCAGGACAAGCTGTTCATTGCGATCACCGCGCCGCCCGTGATGGACTCCACATGGGCGGCCAACGCCAGGGCGTTCAATACCTGGTTGGTGGAGGACTGGCTTGACGGCTACCCGCACGCCAACGTCGCGGTGTGGGACTTCTACACGGTCCTCACCTCCAACGGAGGCAACTGGCAGACCAACGACCTCGGCTGGTCCTCCGGCAACCATCACCGTTACCGCAATGGTGTCATCGAGCACATCACCGACCAGGGCGGCAACACCGCAGCCTACCCCGACGGCGGCAGCGACAACCATCCCTCCCGGGCCGGCAACCTCAAGGCCACAGGCGAGCTCGTCGACATGCTCAACATCGCGTACAACCGCTGGCGGGCCAGCGCGGGCACCACAACACCCACGCCAACGCTCACGCCAGGCGTGACGCACACACCAACGGCTACCACCGTTCCGGCGACGCCAACCGCCACGCCCCACTCCCAGCCTGCGCGCACACCCGCCCGGTCAGTCGACGGACGTGCGCCGCGCGGCGGCAGCGCGAGCGCGGACGAGCCGTGCGCCGGGACCGCTCCCGCAGCCACCACCGATCGCTCGCTGCTACAGCCCACCAGCGAGGCCGAACCCGGTGTCCGCATCGCCCGCCGTGATCCGGTGTTCGGCAGCTGCCGGATGCGCGTCAGCGCCGCTGCGGTGGACACGGCCAACGACGACGGCTCTCCATGCCTGGTGACACCCGAGCCGCGGGTCCCCGCGTTCAACGCGGACGGCTCCCGGTTCCTGCTGTACGGCACCTGGGGTTCCTGGTACCTGTGGGACGCGGACACGATGACCCCGATCCGGCAGGTCTCTCTCGGCGAAGATCCTCGATGGCACCCGACCGATCCAAACGCTCTGTTCGCGTTTGATGGCACCGCCATGGTCGTCCACGACCTCGCGTCCGGAACGCACACCCTCGTGCACGACTTCGCCGGCGAGCTTGCAGGAACGTCAGCCACCCAGGTCTGGCTCCGCTGGAACGGGCGGCCTTCCGCCGACGGCCGGTGGTGGGCGCTGCTCGCCTCGGCCGGCGCGTGGGACCCCGTCGGAGTCCTGGTCTACGACCGCGTCACCGATCACGTGGCGCCCCAGATCGAGCTCGAACCGGAACGGCTGGTGGAGTTCACCGCCATGGACCCGACCGGCGGGTGGATCGTGGTGGTGTTTGCGGGCGCATGCCCTGACGGGCAGCCTGGCACCGCCGAGGCGCCGTGTGGCGTGATGGTCCTCGATCGTGTCGCACCGACGTGGCGTGGTCTGACAGCCGAGGTCGGTGGCGGCGATGTCGGGCTCACAGCCGACGGCGAACCGGTCTGGGTCTACCACCACGCGGCGAGCAACACCCTGAAGATGGTCGATCTGGCCAGCGGCCAGAGCACCGACCTGTGGACCATAGACCAGTCTGAGGACTGGACCGAGCTGGTGGTCTCCGGAGCGGCGTTCGGCCGGCCTGGCTGGGCGGTTGTCTCGACCCTCGACGCGACCGCTGACTCGGCAGCGTGGCACGACGACCAGGTGCTGGCCGTCGAGCTCGCCGCCGGGGGCCGGACTGTCCGTCTCGCCCACCACCGCTCGGTGGTCGACTGGGACGCCGACCACTCCGGCTGGGCGATCCCCAGAGCCTGCCCGTCCCGCGACCTCCGCCACGTGCTGTTCGTCTCCAACTGGGGTCAGGTGGGCGTCGAGCACGCAGAGGCCCACATGCTGTGGGTTCCGGAGGTGTGGTTGACGAGCGGCAAGTGAGGGACTCGAGATGACGTGGTGGTGGCCTTGGTGCTCCCGCCGTTTGCTCACAGCCATCACGCGACGTCAGCCGGCTACGCCGCGGCAGCGCTGGACCCGGAGCTCTGACGCACCGACCATTTGGCTGACCAACGGCGTCACGACAGCCGACGTTTTCGTCGCCGAACGACCTGGTCGACCTGCACGGGTCCACCCTACCGCTCGGCGCACCAAATACATCAGACGATCGATCCGCCGATCGCACACGAATCTCCCGATTCCTCCACCGGAAGATCACCATCCAACACTGTGTTACCTCAACGGCGCCGCGTTCGTCAGTCCTCGGGTAGCCGACGCGGTGATCCGAACACCTCATGGAGGCTCCATGCACCGTCTCATCCCCACCGTGACACTCGCCCTTGTCCCGGCGATCGCACTGCTCACTGGCTGCACCGGGAAGACGTCCACTCCCGACACCACCGAGGGAGAACGCGCCGCAACGGCCTCCACCGAGCCCCGGGAGGTCCCGATCGTGACCGGCACGGTGACAGAGACCATGGATGCCGCGGGCTACACCTACATTCTCGTGGACACCGGCAAGGAGGAGGTATGGGCCGCAGGGACTCAGTTCGATGCGACGGTCGGCGACCGTGTGAGCTTCAGTCAAGAGATGCCGATGCAGGGCTTCCACAGTGCCTCATTGGACCGTGACTTCCCGCTGATCTACTTCTCCTCGAGCATCATGCATGAGGGCGAGCCCACCTCGGCCCAGCCACACGGCACGATGAGCAGCGGGATGAGCTCGATGGCGGCTGGAGAACACCCGTCCGTGGCCGGCGCCGAGAAGGCTGTTGAAGGGGGCAGCATCACCCCACCTGAGAACGGCATGACCGTCGCAGACGTGTGGGCCCAACGCAGCAGCGTCGCGGGCCAGGAGGTGACCATCCGTGGAAAGGTCGTCAAGTTCAACGGGGGGATCCTCGACCGCAACTGGATCCACATCCAGGACGGAAGCGGCGATGCCGCTGACGGCACCCACGACCTGACCGTCACCAGCGATGATAGCGTCCAGGTGGGCGACATCGTGACCGTCACGGGCACCATCACCGTCGACCGCGACTTCGGCATGGGCTATCAGTACCCCGTTCTGCTCGAGGCCTCCCAAATCGAGCGGTAGCGCGCGACACGAGCTCGGGAGCCCGTCACCACAACGTCTTCGAACGGGTCCGGCTCGATGGCACACCCCTGCAGCCGTGGACCTTCCCCTCCAGGTGGACCCTGCCTCACACCGTACAGGGCGCTGAACCTCCGGCGCCGGAATCGGTGATCCCCCGATTCTGACGCCGCACCGGTCGTGCTCGGATGGGGAACGGCGCGACGCGCGAACAGGCCGTCCTCGCGATGGTCGCTACGCGCAGCCGGCATTGGGAGGCATCATGAGTGAGAACACCGTCACCGCAGCCGAGCTCACCACCGACAGGCTCCGTCGTGTCTGCGACCCGAGTCAGTTCGACTTCACCAGCACCGAGGACGTGGAGGATCTGAGCCTCGTCATCGGCCAGAGACGCGCCGTCGAAGCGCTGGAGCTCGGGCTGGACATCCCCAGCCCCGGCTACCACAGCTTCGCGGTCGGGCCTCCGGGCACCGGCAAGGCCACGATCGTTGGCCGGCTCCTCCGCGAGCAGGCACAGGGCCGGCCGATACCCGACGACTGGTGCTACATCAACAACTTCGAGGATCCCGAACGGCCGCATGCACTGCGTCTGCCGGCCGGCAAGGGATGTGAGCTCCGTGACGCGATGGACAACCTGGTGGAGGAGCTCGAAGCCGAGATCCCCCGCGCCTTCGAGGGCGAGCAGTACGAGGAGGAAGGCCAGAGGATCCAGGAAGAGATCCAGAAGCGGCAGAAGGAGCTGATCGACGAGATCAACGATCGGCTGGAGGATCGTGGCTTCCGGCTGATCCAGACGCCGCAAGGAATGGCGCTCGCGCCGGTGATTGACGGTGAGGTGCCATCGAAGGAGGAGTACGAGGCGCTCTCTGACGAGAAGAAGAAGGAGCTCGAGGAGACCCAGGAGGAGCTCCAGACCGAGGTGCGCGACGGCATGCGCACGATGCAACAGATCCAGAAGGAGGCCAAGGAGCGTGTGCGCAAGCTCGACCGGCAGGTGGTGGAGTTTGCGCTCCAAAACCTGGTCGAAGAGATCGAGGAGCGGTTCTCAGACCATGAGAAGGTGCTGGAGTTCCTGAAGGCTGTTCGCGCCGCCATCATCGACAACGTCCAGAGCTTCAAGACCGCCAAGCAGTACGAGCAGCAACAGCAACAGATGCCGATCCCGATGGCGCAGGGACAACAAGGGCCAGACTACGACCGTTACCGGGTCAACCTGATCGTCGACAACTGCGACACCGAGGGCGCACCCGTGGTGTTCGAAGGCAACCCGACCACGCGCAACCTGATCGGCCGGCTCGAGCACGAGGCCCGTTTCGGCGCTCTTCACACCGACTACCGGATGCTGCGCGCCGGCGCTCTCCACAAGGCCAACGGTGGGTTCCTGATCGTCGAGGTTCGCGACCTGCTGCTCCGGCCGCTCGCCTGGCCCACCTTGAAGCGGGCCCTGAAGAACCGGGAGGTCACGATCGAGTCGATGATGGCGGAGCTCAGCGTCATCACCACCCGCACCCTGGAGCCGGAGCCGATCCCGCTGGACATCAAGGTGGTGCTGTCCGGGGAGCCGATGCTGTACTTCCTGCTCTTCAACCTCGACCCGGAGTTCCGGGAGCTGTTCAAGATCAAGGCCGACTTCGCGATCGACACCGAGTGGGGAGAGGAGACTCCCCAGCACTACGCCCGGTTCGTCGCAACCCTGTGTCGCAACGAGGAGCTGCGGCATTACGCGCCGGAAGGAGTGGCGCGGTTGGTGGAGCACGCCGCGCGGCTCGCCGCCGATCAGGAGAAGGTCGCCACCACCTTCGCGATCCTACGGGACGTCGTCCGAGAGGCCGCGCACTGGTCTGGACGGAACGGCAACGAGCTCGTCACCGGCAACGACGTCCAGAAGGCGATCGACCACAGGATCTACCGCTCCAACCAGATCGAGGAGCGGATCCGAGAGATGATCGCCACGGGCACCATCCTGGTGGACGTGGAGGGTGAGGCGCCGGCGCAGGTGAACGGTCTGTCCGTCATGCAGCTCGGCGACTACATGTTCGGCCGTCCCTCGCGGATCACCGCCCGCACCCACGTCGGCAGCGAGGGCGTCGTCAACATCGAGCGTGAGACCGATCTCGGCGGCAACGTTCACAACAAGGGGGTGCTGATCCTCTCCGGGTTCCTCGGCGAGCGGTTCGCGCAGGACCGGCCATTGGCGCTGTCCGCGTCGCTCACCTTCGAGCAGATGTATCAGGGTGTCGACGGCGACAGCGCGTCGTCAACCGAGCTGTACGCGCTGCTCTCGAGCCTGTCAGGGCTCCCCATCCGCCAGGGCCTCGCGGTCACGGGGTCGGTGAACCAGCACGGCGTGGTCCAGCCGATCGGCGGCGTCAACGAGAAGATCGAGGGGTTTTTCGATGTTTGCCGCCTCCGCGGCCTGACCGGTGACCAGGGTGTGCTGATTCCGGAAGGCAACGTACGCCACCTGATGCTGCGGCATGATGTCGTCGAGGCGGTTGATGAAGGTCAGTTCCACATCTACCCGATCCGGACCGTGGACGAAGGTATCGCGCTTCTGACCGGGACACCGGCGGGCGAGCGCCAAGCGGACGGCACCTTTCCCGAGGGCACAGTCAACCGAGCCGTTGACGACCGGCTGAGGGCTCTCGCCGAGGCTGGCCAGCGGTTTGCCCGCGACCGCCACGGCAACGGCTCGGAAGCTGCGAGCTGAGCATCTCGTGCCAGAGGTAGGGTGGCGGCCCACCGTCCAGTGGAGTCACGGACAGGAAGGGCCCCGTAGCCAACTGGGGGCGCTCCCGGAGGCGAAGACAGCTGCACGCTCCTAGGCTGGTCCTGACACGTCTCGGTTGGCGCAGCCGGGGCCGGTACCCGCCGAACCGCTCAGGGTATTGGCCGTTACGGTGGCGCGATCGACCGTGCAGTGCACGCCGAAAGGAGGCCGGCAGATGACACACGAAGGCGTGACCCTGTTGATGACCCTGACCACCGAGGAGCGCGAGACCCTCGAGCGGATGCGCTCACGACCCCAGGAGGTCGGCGCCAGCGAAGGGCCGCTGCGCATCGAGGCGATCCGCGACGTCGACACCAACCCCGAAGGCCACGTCGTCCAGGTGGACGTCGTCGACGGTGACGGCAGCGGAGACCCGGGCGACATTCTCGAGCTTCGTCTCCGGCGCTGGATGGAGGAGATCAACGCGTCCGGAACGCTGCCGTAAGGCACCGACTTCCGTTATTGCGAGAGCTTAGGCGAGCTGAACAGGAGCGACACCATGTCTGATACAACCGTCAAGAAGGTGGATTCCGTAGGATCACCGCGTGGAGAGATGGGCCAGGTGTACCTGGCATCCGGAGTGCGACTCGGCATGCGGCTCTGGGACGCGGTCGAGCCCGGAGCGTTCAAGAGCCACCGGGTCCGTGAGTACGAGACCGTCGGCTACGTCATCTCCGGACGCGCCGAGCTGGAGATCGAGGCACAGACAGTCGTGCTCGAGCCCGGCGATAGCTGGGTGGTACCAGCGAACACGAACCACACCTACCGGATCCTCGAGCCGTTCACCGCGGTCGAGGCCACCGCACCTCCGGCCTCCGCCAAGGGTCGAGACGAAGCGCCCGTAGGCCGGTAATGTGGACAATCGCGATCCTCCTGGCGGCGGCTCTCGGCGGGGGGACTCTGCTGTACCACGGCCGTGCCTACCTGGGGTGGGTGATTGCCGCAGCGATCGCCATCGCAGGGTGGATCCTGCTCGGCCAGCCAACGTGGCTACCGACTGCGATTGTGGTCGTGCTCTGGGCTGCGCTTGCCGCCATCTTCGGGATCCGTCCACTGCGTCGGCGGCTGATCAGCACGCCGCTCGTGCCGGCGCTGCGCGGGCTGTTGCCGCGTCTGGGCGACACCGAGCGCGCCGCGTTGGAAGCCGGCACGGTATGGTGGGATGGAGAGCTGTTCTCAGGACGGCCACGGTGGGAACGTCTCTTGGAGTCCGCCCCCGCTCGGCTCTCTGAAGATGAGCAGAGGTTTCTCGACGGGCCTGTGAACGATCTGTGCCGGATGATCGACGACTGGTCCGTCCTGCAGCAGGGCGACCTCCCAGAGGCAGCGTGGCAGCACATCAAGGAGCACCGGTTCTGGGGGATGATCATCCCTGAGGAGCACGGAGGGCTCGCCTTCTCTGCTGCCGCCCAGTCAGCGGTCATTGCGCGGCTCTCGAGCCGAAGTATCACCGCAGCAGTGACGGTCATGGTTCCCAACTCGTTGGGTCCCGGCGAGCTCCTGCTGAAGTACGGCACCGAGGAGCAGCAGCGTCGCTACTTGCCCCGTCTGGCGACGGGCGAGGAGGTCCCGTGCTTCGCCTTGACCGGTCCGGAGGCGGGCAGCGACGCAGCGGCAACGCAGAGCACCGGGGTGGTCTGCCGAAAGGAGGTGAACGGCGAGACGGTGACCGGCATCCGGCTCAACTGGGACAAGCGGTACATCACGCTCGGCCCCGTGTCCACCATCATCGGCCTCGCCTTCCGGCTCCTCGACCCCGAGGGCCTGCTCGGTGACACCCAGGACGTCGGAATCACCTGTGCCCTGGTCCCGTCGAACCTCGAAGGGATCGAGATCGGTGACCGGCACGATCCGCTCGGCATCCCGTTTCAGAACGGTCCCACCCGTGGCCGCGACGTCTTCGTGCCGCTCGATGCCATTATCGGCGGACCGGAGAACGCCGGCAACGGCTGGCCGATGCTGATGGAGAGCCTTGCCGCCGGGCGATCGATCTCGCTCCCGTCTCTCGCGGTCGGCGCCTCGCAGCTGACCACGAGGGTCGTCAGTGCGTACGCGATGGTTCGGGAGCAGTTCGACACACCGATCGGCCGTTTCGAGGGTGTTGAGGAGCCGTTGGCGCGAATTGCCGGAACCACCTACCTCATGAACGCAGCGCGCCAGACCACCGTTGGGGCGATCGATGGCGGCGAGGAGCCCGCGGTGTTGGCGGGGATCGTCAAGTGCTACCTGACCGAGGCCATGCGTCGCGTGGTCAACGACGGGATGGACATCCGCGCCGGTGCAGGGATCGTCCGCGGGCCACGGAACATGCTCGCGGCCGCGCACCAGGCGATTCCGATCGGCATCACTGTCGAGGGCGCCAACATCCTGACCCGATCGATGATCATCTACGGTCAGGGCGCGATCCGCTGCCATCCGTACCTTCTCGAGGAGATCACCGGGCTGCAGTCCGCAGACCTCCGCCGCTTCGACCGGGCGTTCTTCGCGCACGTGGGCCACGGGTTCACCTTGGCGCTGCGGTCGCTGCTGCTCGGGCTTACCGGCGGACGACTGGCCGCAGCGCCCACCAGCGGACCGCTCAAGCGAGAGTACGGCCGGTTCAGCCGCCTGAGCGCGGCGTTCGCGCTCGTCTCGGAGAGCGCTCTGGCCACCCTCGGCGGGACGCTCAAGCGCCGCGAGCGGATCACCGGTCGCCTCGCCGACGCTTTGGCGTGGCTCTACCTCGGCTCATCGGTGCTGAAGACGTTCAACGACTCCGGCCAGCCGGAGCGTGACGTGCCGCTGGCACGCTGGGCGTGCCGGCAGTCGCGGGAGCAGATCGACGAGGCATTGGCCGGCGTGCTGGACAACCTGCCAGCACGGCCCGTTGCAATGCTGCTCCGGCCGCTTATCTTTCCGCGCGGACAGTGTCGCCGGCGAGGCGACGACGCACTGAGCAGCAAGGTTGCCAGCGCGGCCCTCGACTCCGAGTCCGCCCGCCGCGAGCTGACATCCGACGTGTACCTGCCCGATCCCGAGGAGCCTGGTCTCGGCCGGCTCGAGGCTGCCCTCGCCAAGGCCCGGCCAGCCCTCGAGGTCGAACGGAAGATCCGGTATGCGGTGCGCGAAGGCCGCCTCGACAAAGCGCCGGGTGACGAGCTCGCCGAGCGCGCAGTTAAGGCGGGCGTCATCACCTCCCAGGAACGGGAGCGCCTCCATGAAGCGGACCTGGGCCGCTGGGAGGCGATCCAGGTGGACGAGTTCACGCCGGAGGAGTACGCGAGCCTGCGACGATGACCGTCGTCGCATGAGTCTGTCAACCATATGAAACGACTGGAGAATCGAGATGGAGTACTTCTCAAGAGACGGCATCCAGGTTCCGAAGCTCGGCTTCGGAACCTGGCAGATTACAGGCAGAGACTGCTTCGAAGCAGTCCGAGACGCTCTCGAGCTGGGCTACCGGCACATCGACACTGCGCAGATGTACGGCAACGAGGCCGAGGTGGGACAAGCGATCGCCGACTCCGGAGTTGCACGGGACGAGATCTTTCTCACCACCAAGGTCCTGCCCGAGAACCTCGACCATGCCAGCTGCCTGCGCTCCACCAAGGAGAGCCTCGACACCCTCGGGACCTCCTATGTCGATCTGCTGCTGATCCACTGGCCGAACGAAAGCCTCCCGCTCGAGGAGCCGCTGACCGCCATGCGTCAGCTCCAAGAAGAGGGCTCGGTACGGCATATCGGCGTCTCGAACTTCCCGCCGAGCTTCCTGGAGAACGCCGCCGCGAAGGCCGACCTCCTCTGCAACCAGATCGAGTACCACCCGTTCCTCGGCCAGAACCACGTGCTGGAAGCGGCCCGTCGGCACAGCATGATGGTGACTGCATACTCGCCCCTCGCACGGGGAGAGGTGGCCAACGATGACGTGCTGGCTCGTATCGCCAGCGATCACGACACGACACCGGCGCAGGTAACGTTGCGCTGGCTAATCCAGCAGGACTCGGTGGCAGCGATACCGAAGGCGACATCGCCGCAGCATCGCCGGGAGAACCTCGACATCTTCGACTTCGAGCTCTCGGACGACGAGATGCAGCAGATCTTCGCTCTCGATCGCGGGCAGCGGCTGATCGATCCCGGTTTCGCCCCGAAGTGGGAAAGGTAGTGCCCAGCATGGCCGTGGGAGCAGCGCCATCGGAGCACTGCTCTGGTTACGGCCCCCGGCCGCGTCGGGTACTGGCTACCACCAGGCGTAGTGGTCGAGCCCGTAGATCATGGCGCCGCCGAAGAAGCCCGGCGCCAGGGTCGTCGGCATGTCGATGCTGTAGTCGTCCAGCAGGACCTCGACGGTCCGTTGCTCGCCCCCAGCACCGTTGACGATCGCCGCGACCAGCATGAGCGCGAGGAGCAGCGCCGCCAGCAGGAGAACGGACACTGGCGTACTCCAGGAGCCATGAACAGCTCGTACCGGCAGCCGGGGGTGCACAGACAGCCCCCTCGCCACGGACCAGCTTCTTGACAACGGCGAGATCGTTGCGAGGATCCTGTGGTCTCGTCGCGGGTCATCATCTCTGCGCCTCATTCGGCCTCCCTCAGTGCGCGAGCCCGAACGTCCCGTGCTCACTGCGGTTCAGCTCTCGTGGCGCCTCACCTTGGCGCAGTTGCCCAAGCCCGAGTACCGGGCGACGCCCGTGCCAGAGACAGGGAAACCTCCGATCGCGAGCGACCGAGCCATCGAGCACAACCTCTCCCGGGCTTCCACTGAAACGTACTAAGTCTCAATATCAGCAAGAAATAGGAGATCGCCCGATAGCGTCGCAACGGACGCCGTTGCTACGGTCAGATCCGAGCTGATCTGATGAGCAAAGCGTCATCTCCACAGGCCCGTGAGGTCGTCACGAAGAGTCACGTGCACCGCTGTGCTCTGTCGTCAACCCGACGAGGCCGTTCGTTCGCACCGCGCCCGCGCTTGCTACGTGAGATCGCCCCACTCCCGCCTGCGTCAGTACAACAGCGAGGGTTGACCGCCAAACCCTCCGCCGAGCGTCGCTTCGCAGAGACCACGTCCATCGCCACTCAGAGCTGCCAATACTGTGAGAACGTCGTCTTCATATCGCGTACCAGACGTAGTCGCGTTCGCAACTTGAATCGTCAAGAAGACTGTACAGCATCTTTATCTCCCAATATATTCGAAAGTTACTCGCCTGTCGCTGCAAATCCGTATCGTTCAAATCGCTACTATAGCGATCCAGTCTCAGAATCTATTCGACTTTTTTCGTGCATTTCCACCAAGCTCGTGGTAGCGTCATTTGACGATGAGCGCAACTGTAGAAACGTTCAATCCGGTCTCGGCCTGGAACCACCACAACCCCTGCTACGGCGCCACTGCCAGCAGCGGTCGGAGGACCAGGAGCTCCGGTCCCACGGGTTCAGCCAGCCATTAGGAAAGAGAGGGAGGAGAGATGTTGCAGCGTGCATTGCTCCTGCTAACCGCCGCCACTGCAGTCGTTGTACCGCAGCTTGGCGATCAGCCACAAACCCGAGGCATCGAAGGCCAGCAGGCCGTCACGCCCGTGTACTCGGAGGCGGACAAGGAGTACTACCTGACCGCCGAGCAAGCGCAGTGGATCCGGCCCGGCCTGGTCATCGAGGTGGTCTCGATCGAGATTCCGAGCGATCGGCACCCGGTGGTGGTCCTCGAGGCCACGGATGACCTCGGCGAGCCGCTCGACATGGACGGTGTGATCACACCGGGCGAGCTCGACATCCGGTTCATCCTCGCCTGGTGGGACGAGGGGGCTCGGGAGTACACGGACTACACCTTACGTCCACAGACGAGCCCGATCACCGGCGATACTGAGCACCAGCCCAGCTACGACAGCCGTGGCGAGTGGGAGGAGCTGGAGCTCGGCCGGTATCGGTACACGTTTGATACTCAGCTCCCGGCCGACTACCCGATGGGCATGACCCACACGCTCGGCATCTTCGCCACCCGCGACCTGAGCGATATCGAGCCGATCGAGAAGGAGTACGTTGCCAACGTGGAGCTCGACTTCGTCCCGGACGGCTCAGAGGTCGTCGACACCTGGGCGCCGGTGAGCGATGCCAACTGCAACTCCTGCCACGATCCACTGTCAGCCCACGGCGGCTCGCGCCAGGACGTCAAGCTGTGCGTCCTGTGCCACACGCCGCAGCTGGTGGATCCCGACACCGGTCGCAACCTCGACATGGAGATCATGACCCACAAGATCCATCGCGGAGAGGATCTGCCAAGCGTGCGAGCCGGGGAGCCCTACATCGTCATCGGCTACATGCAGTCGGAGCACAACTACTCGAACGTGGTCTATCCACAGGACATCCGCAACTGCACGAGCTGCCACGGCGCCGACAACCCGGAAGGCCACGTCTGGTACACCAGCCCATCGGGCGCCGAGTGCGCGTCGTGTCACGATGACGTCGACTTCGACACCGGCGAGGGTCACGTTGCCGGGCCGCAGCCAGACTCATCCTGTGCCTCGTGCCACCGGCCGGAAGGCCCCGAGTACGGACCGGGCATCATCAACGCCCACACCGTACCGACCAAGTCCGAGCAGCTCGAAGGTCTCAACGTCGAGATCGTCAACGTCGCCGACAGCTGCCCCGGCTGCATGCCAACGATCAGCTTCACCGTCACCGACGATGCCGGCGACACGATCGATCCGGCTTCCCTCGACAGCTTCAGGTTCCTGTTCGGCGGACCGACCACCGAGATCACCGAGTACTACCGGGCATCGCTCGGTGAGCTCACGCAGTCCGGCGACCTGTTCATGACCACCGTGAGCACGCCGATCCCGGCCGACGCCGAGGGCACCTGGCTGTTCAGCGCCGACGTGTACCGCTACGTGTTCATCGACGACGGCTCCGATGAGGGCCTCGAGGTGCGTGAGGCCGCGCTCAACCCGCTGTTCAACGCAGCGGTGACCGACGACGAGCCGGTCATGCGGCGCGAGATCGTCGATCTCGACAAGTGCAACGCCTGCCACGACACCCTCGCACTGCACGGCGGCCAGCGGTTCAAGATCGAGGAGTGTGTGATCTGCCACACGCCGCTGGAGACCGACGAGGCGGTTCGTCCGGCCGATGCCGGCGAACCGGAAGGCATCCACCTGAAGTGGCTCGTGCACCGCCTTCACCAGGGTGAGGAGCTCACCAGCGACTTCACCCTGTACGGCTTCCGCAGCAGCGTGCACAACTACAATGAGCTTCGCTACCCGGGCGACCTCCGCAACTGCGAGGCCTGCCACGTGGAGGACACCTACACCCTGCCGCTTCCGGACGTCGCCATCGCGACGCACCGGCCGAGAAGCCCATACTTCATGGACGACATGATCCGCCCGGCCACCTCGAGCTGCATCAGCTGTCACGACACCGAGCACGCAGCGGCGCACGCCTACGTGAACACCGCACCGTTCGGCGAGTCGTGCTCCGCCTGCCATGCCGAGGGCCGGGAGTTCTCGACTACCCGCCTCCATGCGCGGTAGGAGACAGTCACGGCCGGGCCGGCTGCATCTGCCGGCCCCGGCCCACCCTGAAAGGTGGGTACGCGGATGAGAGAACCGAAACGAGTAGCGGTACTCGCCCTCCTCCTGCTGCTGCCGCTCACATTCGCAGCGGCCGAGGACAACGAGTCTGATTGCGGTATCTGCCACGACGTTGTGACGGCCGAGTTCGCGATGACGCCGCATGGTATGGCTGGCAAGCAGGCGACCTCGTGCGAGTCCTGCCACGGCGATGGAACCGCTCACATGGACGAAGGTGGAGATCCCTCCCTGATCATGACACCGACCGGGAACGAGGCTCGCGAGGTCTGCCTCCAGTGCCACCAGGACGCAATGGTTCGCGTGCTTCCTTCGAGCGCGGCGCACCCGGCAGCCGCCGTCTACTGCGACGACTGCCACAGCATCCACCCGGACGAGGGAGAGCTGGCCCGGGCCAACCTGCTGCACGGCGAGGCGAACGCACTGTGCATCAGCTGCCATGCCCGCACAGAACGCGCGTTCGAGCGACCGTTCGGCCATGACCTCAACCGTGGTGGCATCCAGTGTGTCTCGTGCCACGATCCGCACGGTGGCGCCGGCGAGCGCAGCCTTCGGCTGGACAGCAGCGGCCAGGGGCCGTGCGTCAGCTGTCACGCGGAGAAACGCGGGCCGTTCGTGTTCCCGCACGTCTCCGGAGTCACCGGCGACTGCTCGAGCTGCCACGAGCCCCACGGCTCGTCGAACCCGTCGGCTTTGACCCGTGCCACCGTGGCCCAGCTCTGCCTGGAGTGCCATAGCAGCTTCTCGGAGGGAACCCTGGGCTCGCAGCCGCCCTCGTTCCACAACCTCCGGGATCCGCGCTACCGGGAGTGCACGACCTGCCACGTCGCGGTCCACGGATCGAACACCTCACCCACGCTGGTGCGATAGGAGGCGATCATGCGACTGCTTCGTGCTCTACAGATCAGTGCCACCGCGGTGGCTCTCCTCCTCTGTCCGCTCGCCAGCGCCCAGTCGACCCTCGTCGAGGCGGAGCTCGGTTACCAGTGGCTCGATGTCTCCGGCAGCGAGGAGATGTACCGGACGCAGGTCAACGAGGACGACGGGTTCGTCCTGTCGGACCTCCGCCTGGTCAGGCTCGACCCGGACAACGAGTCTGGCATCCTCGACCGCTTGCGGATCAACGCCTCCGGCTTCGGAGGAAGCCCCAACGGTCTCTTGCGGCTCCGTGCCGGCCTCGCAGATGTGTACTCACTGTCACTCTCGTACCGACAGATGGAGCACTACAGTGCGCTTCCGGGGCTCGCCAACCCCTTGCTGGCGGACGGCGTGACCCCCGGGTTCCACACGTGGAACCGTGACCGGGACCTCCTCGACCTCCAGATCGAGCTGATCCCGGGCGGCGCCATAACGCCCATTCTCGGCTACCGGTGGAACCGGTATGAGGGCCCGCGGCGCACCACATACCACGTGGGCGCCGACGAGTTCGCGCTCACCTCCGATCTCGAGGAGACCGAGGAGGAGTTCTGGGCGGGAATCGGCTTCGCTTTCGGGAGCTTCCGCGGAATGGTCACCCAGGGTTGGCGGGACTTCGAGGCGGATGAGCGACTCCGTCTCGAGCCCGGCGCAGGCTCGGGCATCGTTCCCAACGAGGTGCTCGGCGAGGATGTCACGCTCGACGATCTCAACCAGCAGCACCACTCGGAAGCCGACACGCCGGTGACCACGGCACACATTGCTGGTCACCTCTCCGACCGCGTCCTGCTACGGGCCACGTACGCCCGAGCCGACTACGAGTCGGAGACTCGCTTCAGCGAGATGCTCTCTGGTAGCCTCGTGTCGTTCGAGCTGTCACGGTTCTTCGCAGGCCTCGAGCGCTCGGTGCGGTCGCGAACATCCAACCCCTCCTGGCGGGGAGATATCGAGATGGACGTTCAGGTGACCGACAGCCTGGTGGTCCAGGGCTCCTACGGCCGCCACCACCGCGAGCTGGACGGTTGGGCGACCATCGCCTCGCTCTACCTGGACACCTTGAGCTTCTCTGGCGCCGAGCCACGGGATATCGAACGTCTCCTGGACATCGACAACGCGATGGACCGCGACGACGACGAAGCCCGAGTTCGTGCAAGCTTGCAGAGCCTCGGCTTCCTGCAGCTCTGGGCCGAGGGCGCCTGGATCAATCAGGAGATCGACGTCAGCCCCGACGCCGCACAGATCATCGTTCCGGGCGGCCAGGAAGGCCTCTTCGAGCGCGACATTACCCAGCTCAACGCCGGCGCCGGAATCGTCGTGTCGGATGTCAAGGTGCTCCTCGACGTGAGGACGGAGGACGCCGACGAGCAGGTCGTGCGGACCGATTTTTCGCAGCGCAGCCGGCTGCGGCTGCGGATCGATGCTCCGATCGGCGAGCGGGTGGATGCGCTGGCCACGGCCGAGACGATCTCGTCGAGCGGGAGCCAGACAGGCTACGACAGCACCGTCGACCACCTCGCTCTCGATCTCACCGTTCGGCCCACTGAAGGGTTGAGCCTACGAGCGGCGTGGGATAGCTATCAGACGGAGAGCTCGATCGTCATCCGAGAACCGCTGGACTATAGCCTGACGCCGACCATGCATACCGAGGACGGCACGATGCTCGAGGCCGCCATCAGGTGGCGTTCTGACGCGTTCGAGCTCGGCGCCAGCTACAGCGACTTCGAGAACGAGGGCACGTTCCCGTTCGAGATGCAGCGATGCCATGTTCGGCTCGGCTACGACCTGAACGACCAGGTCGGCCTCGCCGTCGAGCTGGAGCGCGCCGAGTACACCGAGGAGCGTCTCATCCTCACAGACTACGACGCAGATCGCTACGGCATCTTCGTCCGCTGGCGAAGGTAAGGGCTCGCGCAGAAATAGCTTCGGCGTATTCGCGCTCAACTGTGCCACAGATTTGGTTCGCCCGATCGAACGAAACCGCAGGCGTAGCCTTGCCTACGTTGAGGATTTCGTGAGTGAGGGCGGGCCGAAGATGTGGTGCAGGTGAGATGCGACACGTTGGAGTTACTTCTGCGCGAGCCCTAAGGGACTCCCCCACCGCTCACCTGGGTCCCAACCCGGTGACATCAAGCCCTCCCACTGTGTTCTCATGCACAGAGGGAGGGCCGAAATGTACGCACGCGACCTACAGCCGAAGATCAACTACGAGGCCCCGGTGCTGCACGACGCGGAAAGTGGTGAAGCGATCCGCAACGCCACAGAGGAAGAGACAGCCGCCAGCCGGCAGGCCAAGGAACCGGGAGCACGACACGGCGTGATCGAGGTCGACGGTCGGCGCTGCTACGTCCTCGAGTGGGACGAGATGGCCGCGGCTCGAGACCGTCGAGAGGAAGCGCCGGGCACACCATGAGCTTGGGATATGGCGCCACGATGGCGGGCCGGTCACGTGGAGCCACTAACACGACGGAACCACCGTACTGAGCACTCTCGTCCGAGCGCCGGCGAGTCGGGGAGCCCGGCATACCAGAGCCGACCTCCTCCCCCCTCCTGGTCGCAACCGATGCCGCACGGAACACCTCGCTCGCGGCGCTCGGACGGTTTTTCCCCTGCCTCCAATCACCAACGTCGTTACCTGCAGGTCGTACCCTGCGGACGTCGCCGCGTGCCGTCCAGACCCAGCCCCCACCCACGCAGTCTCACTCGCAGGAGCAACGACGCCACAGCCCGGCTCCGGTCCTGCCCCGACAGCCGGATCCCGGTCATCCGGTCCCCGGCGCCGGCGCATGCCTCGAACTTTCGAAGATGTGGCGCGCTTCAGTCGCCAACGCGGCCGCGGGCCGCAACCAAAGGACTCCTCCGAAGGTGCCGGTCCCGCGCCCGCGTAGCTGTAAGGTATGAGGTATTGGGTATTAGCTCCCCCGCCCATCCAGTCTCACTCGCAGAACCTACGACGCCGCAGCCCGGCCCCGGTCCTGCCCCCGGTCACGGTCCCGGCAGCCGGATCCCGACCATCCGGTCCCCGGCGGATGCTTCGAATTTTCGAAGATGCGGAGTTTTGAGTCGCTAGAGGTTCTGCGCGACGAAGTCCCAGTTCACGACCTTCCAGAAAGCATCCAGGTAGTCCGGACGTGAGTTCCGATAGTCGATGTAGTAGGCGTGCTCCCACACATCGCAGGTCAGGACCGGCTTCTTGCCGTCGCGAATCGGCGTGCCCGCGTTCAGCGTCGACTCGATCTCCAGATCGCCGCCGGTGCCATACACGAGCCACGCCCAGCCGGAGCCGAACCGGTTCAGGGCGGCCTTGGTGAACTCGTCCTTGAATGCGTCAACCGATCCGAAGCTGCTCGTGAGTGCGTCTGCGACGGCGCCGCTCGGCTCGCCCCCGCCGTTCGGTCGCAGACAGCTCCAGTAGAACGTGTGGTTGAACACCTGCGCCGCGTTGTTGAACACCCCACCTTCCGAGCCACGGATGATCTCCTCCAGCTCCTTGGTCGCCCACTCGCTCTCGGCGATCAAGCTATTCAGCTTGGTCACGTACTTCTGATGGTGCTTGCCGTGGTGGTACTCGAGCGTCTCAGCCGAGATGTACGGTTGCAGCGAGTCCTTGGGATACGGCAGATCGGGTAGTGTGAACGGCATGCTTCCTCCTTCTCCTCACATCGATGCACAGAGTCGGCGCGAGCCCGGCCCGCGCGCAGCGGGCCAGGCCCGACCGCTCTCGCTCCCTTAGAAGCTACGAGCCGACGGTCTCGAAGCCTGCGTCCTTCCAGCCCTGGACGCCTCCGACAAACCGTCGCACGTCCGAGAAACCGAGCGTCTCGAGCCGGTCGGCGGCCTTCTTGCTCAGGTCACACTCGGGGCTGCCGCAGTACACGACCACCGTCTCGTCCTTGTTCAAGATATCGTTGACACGGGTCTCGAGGCTCCCGAGCGGCGCCGTCTTCGCGCCAGGGATGTGCTCGGCACGGTACTCGTCGTCTCCGCGCACGTCATACACCGGAACGTTGTCGATCTGCTCTTTGACCTGATGTGCGTCGATTGTCTGCATTCTCTTGCTCCCTTCATCGTCGTCGGGTTGTGTTCGTCGGCGACCCGGAGCACGGATGAGATCCTCTCCCCGCGCCGCCCACGATGCTTCCTGATTGCGATGGTGGCACTGGTTGAGCGCGCTCACTATCGGGAAACTCCCGACCGCGACATGGGGCCGGCGCCGCTTCGTTCGAACCGGTCCAGGGCTGCTACGGTTGTCTCTCTACCGGGCTCTGCGATCCCCCCGCAACCTCGAGCACCGGAGGATGGAGGCGTCCCGTGGACCTGACCGACCAGTCGCATCAGCTGATCCGACAGACGATTCAAGACCGTCCCGAGATGGCCTCCGCGCTCCTCTTGGGGGTAGCCATCGAGCGGGATCTCCTCTCGTCGAAGGAGGCACAGCATCTTGCCGAACGAGAGGGACTGAAGAGCTTCGAGGTCATCAAGAACGAGCTCGCGGTCAGGATGAAGGAGCGGGGCCGGACCCAGGAGCTGGCCGAGCTGCTGAGTCAGGGGCGGCGCGCATTACGACACGCCCAGAAGCTGGTGAACTCCGTCCCCTGAGCCTCGCCGCGGGCACGCGCCGACCGCCACTACAAACCGTCACCGGTGTCTGCCAGCGCAGGCGGCAGGCTTCCGTCACCCATCCCGATCTCCGCTCCCCGGGATCAGCCCAACGACGCTCTTCAGCAGTGTGAAGCCCGCCGGCAGCATCTTTCCCCGGCCGGCCTGGTACACCGTCGCAGAGAGCAACACCAGCGCGGTGAGACCGGTCAGATCCACCGTCCCGCGTGACTCTCGCGCGAGCCACCGCTCGGTGGACGCGACCCTGCTCCACAGCTCGTCGCCGAGCCACTCGGAGAGCGACCGCTGGGGTTTGGCAACCCGGCAGGTGAACAGCCCCCGGTCTGCGGCCCAGGAGAGTAGCTGCTCCGCATCTCCGATTTGATGGTAGACAACCAGGCTGGTGGTCGTAGGGTTCCTCGTGACTGCCTCGACCTTCTCCTCCGACTCCAGCGATGACGCGAGCTGCTCGAGCTGCTCACCGCTGCCTCGGCATCCCGGAAAGCGGAGCCGCGTTCGCCCCTTGACGTGATGCACCAGCACCGCCTGCTTCGAATCGTGTGTGCTTTGGCTCACGGCTCAGCCTCGCTTCCATCACCTTCACCGGCCGACTGCGGATCCGGGACCGCTCGCGGTCCGCTCTGCTCAGGATCGGCGGCACGCCTGGCCGCGGCCGCGGCGCCGAGCGCCTCCGTCTTGCGCTCGACCTCGATCTCCACCAAGAGGTCCTCGAGCGTCTCGCCGGCACGAGCGACAGCCTCTCGTCCCTGCTCATACAGCTCTAGACCGCCCTTCAGGCCGGCCTTCGCCAGCGGCCGGCCGGCGTCGCGAAGCGGGGGCACGAGCTTCCGGCCCACCAGGGCCACGCCGACCCCGATTCCGATCCCCTTGATCAGACTCCACTGCTCATCGTTCAGAATCGCCATCTTCCTCTCCGCTTCTCTTCAACCCCGTTCACTCAGCTGACGCAGCTCCTCGACCACGTCGAGCCGCTCCCACGGCGTCTCGAGGTCCTCCCGGCCCATCTGCCCATACGCGCCCAGGTCGCGGTAGAAACCTCCTCGGCGCTCCCTGGGCAGCCGCCGCAGGCCGAAGCGGCGAACGATTGCGGCCGGCCGGAGGTCGCAGAGATCGAGAACGGCATCGCGGATCGTCTCGTCAGCAACGATCGAGCTGCCGAACGTCTGCAGCTCGACACTGACCGGTTGCGCGCGCCCGATCGAGTAGCTCAGAAGCACCTGACACTCCGCGGCCAAGCCCGCTGCCACGACGTTCTTGGCCGCATGCCGGGCCGCATACGCGCCGGCACGATCGACTCGCGAGGGGTCCTTGCCCGACAACGCCGCAGAGCTGTGCCGGGTGTACTCGCCGTAGCTGTCAACCCCGGTCTTGCGACCTGTGAGGCCGGCGTGCGCCACCGGTCCACCGAAGACGGATCCTTCGGGGTTGACATCGATCCGGCTTCGACCGTCGGGACGGATCTCTTGGTCCTCGAAGACCGGCTTGATAACGGCCTCCATCAGGGCTTCGCTCGCCTCGGCCTGATCGAGCCCCTGGCCGCCCTCGTCCTCGTGGGCGATCAAGGTGATGCTGAAGATCCGCACCGGCCTTCGTCGTTCGAACTCGACCGCCACCTGAACCTTGCCATCCGGGGTCAGGCCAGCGACGCTCCGATCACGATACGCGGTCGCCATCCGGCGGGCGAGCCGGTGCGCCAGCTCGATCGGAAGCGGCATCAACGATGGGGTCTGATCGCAGGCGAAACCGAAGAGGGTTGCCTGCTCGGAGCACACCACACCATCCAGCTCATCCTCCTCGAGGCCGTCTTCGTCGACCGCCGGACAGCCCGGCAGGGCCCCGAGGTTGGTCATCACCGTGCACTCCCGCGGGTTGAACTGGCGAAGGTCGTAGCCCACGTCCCCGATCACCTCGCGCACCTTCGTCGGGATATCCAGGTTGCTGCCGGCAGACGACTTCACAGCGGCGAACACGATCCCGGTAGAGACCGCACACTCTGCGACGATCCGTGCTGCGGAGTCGTGTCGCAGCGCCTCTCCGACGATGGCGTCGCTCATCTGGTCGCACAGCTTGTCGGGATGGCCGTCCGTGACCGACTCCGACGTCAGAATGAAGCTCTGCATCATGCTGTACCCCTCTCACGCTCGGCGGTCGACGTCCGCACGGTCTTCAGGCCTTCGATCGCGACGAAGCTCGCCAACGCCGAGGCGCTCGCGATCACGCCGTCGACCAGCCCAATCCGGGTGGTCCCCATGACGCGCCGCAGGGTCGAGAACATCTCCCCCACCACCTGCACCCCGAGGCCGCCGCCCACTGCGAGCGGGATCAGCGGGTTCGCCGACTCCCGGCCTCCGCTCCGGGTCGCCGCCTCGTCCGGCGAGCGCGCACTCAAGGTGTGCAGCAGCTGCGCCCCGACGAGGCTCAGGAACGCGACGGTGTCCGCCTTCGCCCCCGGTCCGTAACGCAAGCGCGCGTAGGCGTAGCTCGCCATGGCGCTGGCCGTCATCACTCCCGACTCGGCAGCGATCCGCCGGTACTCCTCGCCAGCCACGATCGGCTGATCGGGATCGTCCGGAGGTCGCTGCAGCGTCTCCTCGCGCGACACGTCCACCGCCAAAGCGATCTCCGGCAGCACATCGCTGAGGATGTTGATCCACAGGAGCTGCTTCGGTCCGAACGGCAGCCCCATTCCGAGCGCCACGGAGGTGAACGTGAACAGCACCTCCGAGAGGTTGGTGGAGGTGATGAAGTGCACCGCCTTGCGGATATTCTCCTGGGCTGTGCGGCCGTGGGCGACGGTCGCCAGCACGCTCTCGAGGCGATCGTCGACCAGAACGACGTCCGCCACCTCCCGCGCCAGCTCGGTCCGTCCGCCCCCCATGGCGATCCCGACGTCCGCCGCCTTCAGGGCTGGTCCGTCGTTGATTCCGTCGCCAGTCATCGCCACCACTGTGCCGTCGGCCTGCAGGGCACGGACGATCTGCAGCTTGTGCGATGGGCTCACGCGCGAGAAGACGTGCGTCCGCTTCGCCAGAGCCGCCAGCAGATCGGGGTCGATCTGATCGACGGCAACCGAGTCCAGCGACTCCAGGTTCTGAGCCCCGGAAAGACCGATCTCACGAGCGACCGCAGTGGCAGTCGCACTCTGGTCGCCGGTCATCATCTGTGTCCGGATACCGGCCTGTCGGAACCGCTCGATGAGCGCGTCCATCCCCTCGCGCGGAGGATCTGCCAGCCCGATCAGTCCGAGCCAGGTCAGCTCCTCTGCAGACGCACCGGCCGGCGCCTCGCGATACGCCACGCCCAGAACCCGCAACGCCTGCCCCGACATCCGTTCGTTCTCATCCTGGATCGCAACCCGCTCGCTATCGCACAGCTCCCGGCGCTCGCCGGCCACCACCTGCCAGCGGGCCAGGTCGAGGATCTCGTCCGGCCGTCCCTTCACTGCAATGAGCCGGTTGCTCTCGTCGGCACCACGCTGCCGATGCTCACTGAGCATGAAGGTACGCGACTCGGCGCGATGCTCGAGACGCGTCCGTGGGAGCTCCTCCCGCAGCGCCACGATGTCCAACCCTGCCGTGCTTCCGGCTGCACGGATCAGAGCAGCCTCCGTCGAGCTCCCGACAATCTCACCATCCACCAGATCCGCCTCGCTGCAGAGCGCGGCGGCCTTCAGCAGCTGACGCAGCTCATCCGTATCGGGGCTGGAGTCAACGGCCTGCAACGGACCCGCCGACGTGTCGTACCGCCTTCCGCCGCTCAACGCGCACACCACCTCCATCCTGTTGGTCGTTATCGTTCCGGTCTTGTCCAGACAGAGCACCTCGACCGACCCGAACGTCTCGACCGCGACGAGCCGACGCACGATGACTCCCTCGCGACGCAAGGTGCGCACGCCGTGTGCCAACGTGCTCGTGGCCACCGCTGGCAGCCCCTCCGGAAGAGCCGCCACCGCCAGCGACACGGTGGTTCGGAGAACCTCGAGGAGGCGGTGGCCTCGGACCAGGGAGATCAAGAAGATCCCCGCCGAGACGGCCGTGGACAGAGCCACTAGCTCCCGTCCCAACCGATCGAGCTGACGCTGGACCGGCGTGCGCGGCGTCCTCTCTCCGGCCACGAGCGTCTGAATCCTGCCGATCTCGGTGGCCGAGCCGGTCGCGACGGCCACCCCGATGCCGCTCCCTCCGGTTACCAGTGTGCCCCGGAAGACCATGTTGCGCCGGTCCCCGAGGGGCGTGTCACGCTCGACGAGGGGGTCAGGCTCCTTGGTCACCGGCACCGCTTCGCCGGTCAACGACGACTCATCGGCGGTCAGCCGGTTGGTCTCCACGAGCCGCGCGTCGACCGGAATCCACATCCCACGGCGAAGGCGCAGCAGATCACCCACTGCGACCTCGGAGGCGGAGACCTGCACCTCGCGTCCGCTTCTCAGGACCGGGATCTCTGCTTCGGCGAGCTGAGTGAGCGTCCCGATCGTTTGCTCCGCCTGCGTCTCGGTGAAGGTCCCGATCGCGGCGTTGAGCACCACCACCGCTAGGATGGCGACAGCATCGCCCACTCCACCGATCACGACCGACAGCGCGGCTGAGGCGATCAGCAGCACCGCCGGGAGGTTCGCCAGCTGCCCCCCGAGGATCTGCAGGACAGATCGAGAGCGGATCTCCGCAAGCCGGTTCGGTCCCCAGCGGGCAAGCCGACGTCGTGCTTCCTCCGGCTCGAGGCCTGACTGCAGGTCGACGCCGAGCCGGCTAGCCACCTCTCCGGCGGGAACCACGTGCCACGCCGCCTCGGGCTGCCGGTCTCGGTTTGCGTTGTGAGCGTCGGTCGTCCGACCCGGACCACGGTCCCCTCCATAAGGCGTCCTGATGACAGCCCGTCGCAGCACCTCGAGTACCCCGGCGCGCCGCTGGCGCTCTGCCGTCTGCCGGCTCCTCGAGCGAGGTGGCTCGGCGCGTGGGGTCGGCTGGGCTGAGCGCGCCGCACTGTCCCACGACTCCTCGATCAGCGCGATCACCGTAACGTGGTCGATCGTCTCGTCGAACTCGACGAGAAGGCCCCCGGTCCAGTGGTTGACAGAGGCGCAGCGGACCCCGTCGGCCGAGGTGAGGTCGCGGACCAGTGCGCGGCCGATCGCCTCCGACCGACGCAGCCCGGCAATGCGAACACGGAGCCGGCCGCGGATCGCGCTATGGACTACGGTCGGACGCCCATGGCTCACACCAGGCTCCGCACCGCGGGACCGACAAGGTCCACAACCACAGACGGGATCAGACCGAACCACAGCAGCACGACGACAGCCACCGCCAGCACGACCGTCGCTGCGACCGGAGCCAGCGGCAGCGCAGGCGCCTCGTCGTCTGACGGCGCGAGGACCGTGATGACGATCCGCAGGTAGTAGAACGCCCCGACGACGCTACCGGCCACCAGCACCACGACCGGTACCCAGAGCCCTCCGGAGGCCGCCGACAGCACGGCCCACAGCTTGCCGACAAACCCCGCGGTCAGCGGAACCCCGGCAAGCGAGGCGACACTGGCCGCCAGCACCACCGCCAGACCGGGACGGCGCCACGCCAGACCGCGATAGGCTTCGAGCGAGCTCGGCTCGTCCTCGCCTTCGGTCACTGCCGCCACGGTACCGAACGCCGCCATGGTGGCCACCACATAGGTCACCAGGTACACCAGCACCGCCTCGACGGCGCGCTCGCCCCCGGCCACCATCGCCACCAACAGGTACCCGATGTGCGCCACCGAGGAGTAGGCGAGCAGCCTCTTGAGATCACGCTCTCTCAGGGCGAGAAGGTTCCCGACGACGATCGAGGCCAGCGCCAGAAACCCGACCGCCACGGTCAGGAAGTGGAGCGCAGGCCCATCCGCCAGCGCCATGGTTCGCACGAGCACGGCGACGACACCGGCCTTCGAGACGGTGGCCACGAACGCGGTCACCGGGGCCGGAGCCCCGCGGTACACATCTGGCGTCCACAGGTGAAACGGCGCCGCACCGAGCTTGAACCCCACCGCCACCAGGACCAGTCCGAGCCCGCCTGCGACGAGCACGGGGTCGACCTCGGGCGCGCTGCGCACGAGCTGGCTGAGCCGCATCGATCCGCTTCCGGCGTACAGGAGGGCGGCCCCGAACAGGTAGAACGCCGACGACACCGCCGCCACAATCAGATAGAGGATGGACGCCTGCGTCGACAGGATACGCCTGCGGATGTACCCGATGGCGCCGTACAGCGCCACGCTCAGCGTCTCCAGACCGATGAACACCGCCACCAGGTGATCGCTTGCTGCCAGAACAGCGGCGCCGATCGTGGCGATCACGATCAGCATGTAGAGCTCCTCGGGAACCTCCGGAACCCTCCGCAGCATCGCAAACGACAGCACCACGGTACCGGCAGCGGCGAGCACGAGGATCCCGATCACCGTCAGGGCGAAGCTGTCCACGATCAGCAGCTCACCGACCTGGCGGGGCGCCTGTCGCATCATCGGTGCGACCGTCACAGCCGCGGCCAGCAGCCCGACCAGAGCAACGCCCGCCGTCGCCAGATGGTTGCGACGCCAGGCCACCACCGCCATCAGCACGATCGCCGTCGCGGCCACCACCAGAAGCGGCGTCATCACCACCAGATCCTGCCCGGTCATCCCGCACCTCCGGCGCCGGCAGACACCACGGTCTCCACCGCCGGCTGCACGAGATCGAGCACCGGCGCCGGGTACAGCCCCAGCCAGATCAGCACGACGGCCAGCGCAGCGAGCGCGAGAAGCTCCCGGGCATCGAGGTCAGGGATCTCCCAGCCCTCCACGTTCGGCCCAAGGAAAGCGCCATGGAGGACCCGCAACGCGTACAGCGTCGCCAGGATCAGCCCGATCGTTGCCAGCATCGCGACCCCGCTCGACACCCGGAACGCCCCGAGGAGAACCATGATCTCGGCCACGAAGTTCGCCGTCCCGGGCAGCCCCAGGGAGGCCAGTGCGAACAGCATGCCGGCCACCCCCGCCTTCGGCGCCACCGCCCACAAACCGCCGAGCGTGTCCAGGGAACGCGTGCCGGTGCGCTCGGCCAGCAGGCCCACCAGGACGAACAGGGCGCCGGTGGACAGGCCGTGGGCCACCATCTGCACCACCGCGCCGGAGACTGCCACCCGGTCGAACGCGAACGCTCCGACCAGGACGAAGCCCAAATGGCTCACCGAGGTGTACGCCACCAGCCGCTTCAGATCCGACTGGGCCAGAGCGAGCACCGCTCCGTAGAGGATGCCGAACACCCCGAGCCCCATCAGAACCGGCGCGGCGGTGACCGCCGCTTCAGGAAACAGCGGGATCGCGAAGCGGAGGATACCGTAGGCGCCGGTCTTCAGGAGCAGGCCGGCAAGCACCACGCTACCTGCCGTCGGCGCCTCGGTATGCGCGTCCGGCAGCCAGCCGTGGACCGGAAACGCCGGCAGCTTGACGATGAACCCCGCGAGGAAGCCGGCCATCAGCCAGAGGGCGGCACCTCCCGGAAGCTCGGCGCCGAGCAGGTCGCCGTAGGCAAAGCTCAAGGGGCCGCCGTCGGCAACGAGCAGCCCCATCGCCACGATCGCCACCAGCATCAGCAGCCCGCCGGCCTGGGTGTAGACGAAGAACTTGAGTGCTGCGGCCCGTCGTCGAGCGTGGCCCCAGATCGCGATCAGCAGCACCATCGGCAGGAGCATCAGCTCCCAGACCACGTAGAACAGGAGCAGATCCACCGCCAGGAACACACCGACCACTCCAGCGAGCACCCATAGCAGGTTGGCGTGGAAGAACCCGATGCGGTGGGTGATCCGCCACGACGCCAGCACCGCGACGAGCCCCAGGAGCGCCGTCAGGATGAGCATCACCAGCGACAGACCGTCCAGGGCGAGGTGGAGCTGCACGCCGATCTGTGGGATCCAGCTCTGGGAAACCTCCAGCATCCATCCGCCACCCTCAGGGACCTCGAGGACCCGCCACAGCCGAAGCAGCGCCGCCAGCTCGAGACCGAGGGCCGCCAGCGCCACCCAGCGGGGCGCGTTCGGATGAACCCGCTCGGTCGCCCATGCCACTGCGCCGGCGACAACCAAGACCAGGAGAAGCAGCGTCAGCGTCATCCGAGCACCGCCATCGCCAGCAGAAGCGCCGCCCCCAAGCCTACCCCGGCCGCGTACCAGCGCACCCGTCCGGTCTGCGCCCGCCCCGCGAGCCACGACAGCGCAGTGCACAGCCAGCCAACGGCCACGAACAGCTGGTCGACCACATCACCGCGGCCGGCTTCAGCGACGGCGCAAAACGGCCGGACCACCGCGCGGTCGTACAGCCAGTCGAAGCCGAAGCCCGCCGCTGCGGCGCGAGCGAGTCCGCCACTCGCCGGCTCGATGGCCCCGACCGGCCGTCCCCAGATTCTCCAGGCGACACCGATGCCGATCAGCACCGTGGCGGCAGCCACGAGCTGCAGCACGATCTCGAGGGTGAGGCTCCCGACGGTCTCGGCCGCGGGCAGCACCGCAGAGAGCGTGGAGCCGAGGATATGCACACCTCCGAGGTGGTGCGGCGTCTCGAGCAGCCCGCCTCCGATCGCCAGTGCGGCCAGCACCACCAATGCAGCCCCTTCGAGCGCGCTCGGCGCCGCACCGTGCTCGTGCTCCCCCTCGCCGGCAGGCGCACCGAAGAACACCAGAAACACCACCCGGAAGATGTAGATCGCCGTCACGCCGGCGCCGAGGAGCCCCACGGCCCACAGGAGCGGGCCGCCTGCGGCGGAGGTGAACGCCTTCCACAGGATCAGGTCCTTCGAGTAGAAGCCGGCGGTGACCAGGGGGAACCCCGCCAACGCCGCCGAGCCTACCAGGAACGTCCAGAACACCACCGGCAGCCGCGTGCGCAGACCGCCCATCCGGAAGATGTCGTTCTCACCGCCGAGGGCGTGGATCACCACTCCGGCGGCCAGGAACAGCAGCGCCTTGAAGAAGGCGTGGGTCACCAGGTGGAAGATCGCCGCGTGGTACGCCCCGACCCCGAGAGCGAGGAACATGTAGCCCAGCTGCGAGATCGTCGAGTACGCCAGCACCCGTTTGATCTCCCGCTGGCCCAGCGCCGCGAGCCCCGCCACCAGCAAGGTCGCCGCACCGACTCCGGCCACCACCGCAGACACGGCGGGCGCCAGCTCGAAGATCACGTGAGTCCGCGCCACCAGGTAGACCCCGGCGGTGACCATCGTGGCGGCGTGGATCAGCGCGCTGACCGGCGTGGGACCCGCCATGGCATCGGGCAGCCAGGTCTGCAGTGGGATCTGTGCCGACTTGCCGACCGCGCCTGCCAGGAGCAGCGCGGCCACGGCTGCCGCCAGCGGGTCGCCGGCGCTCCATAGCTCCCCGGCCCCGGTCATCGCCTCCGGGATCGACAGCGTCCCGGTGTGGGCGAACAGCAGCATGAGCCCGACGGCCATGGCAGCGTCGCCGATCCTGGTCACCACGAACGCCTTCTGTGCCGCGCGGCCGTTGGCAGCGTCGCGGTACCAGAACCCGATCAGGAGGTAGCTGCACAGGCCGACCCCCTCCCAGCCGAGGTACAGCAGCACCAGGTCATCGGCCAGCACCAGGAGCAGCATCGACGCAACGAACAGGTTCATGGCGGCGAAGAATCGAGCGAGATCCCTGTCGGCGGCCATGTACCGCACCGAGTAGAGGTGGATCAGAAAGCCGACCCCGGTCACGACACCGACCATGACCAACGCGAGCCCATCGAGCCGCAGATCGAAGCCGATCTCCAGATCGCCGACGGCCATCCACTGCCACAGCCGCACCGTGCGCTCGCCTGAGAAGGTTGCCGTGACCGACGCGGCCACCAGCGCCGCCAGACCGACGGACCCCGCGCCGACCGCGCCGATCACCGGCTCAGACAGCCTCTGGCCGGCGAGCAGCAGCACCAGGAAGCCCGCGAGGGGAAGCGCGATCAGCAGCACCATCGCATCCATCGCTCACTCCCCCGCCGCGCGCACCGCGTCGGCATCGGTGGTCCCCAGCCTGCGGGCGATGCGGAGCACGAGCGCCAGACCGACGGCGATCTCGGCCGCCGCCATCGCCAGGATGAACAGGAACATGATCTGACCGTCCGGCTGCCCCCAGTGGGCGCCGGCAACAACGAACGCCAGCCCAGCGGCGTTCAGCATGATCTCCACCGACAGCAGGATCATGAGCAGGTTCCGTCGGGCGAGCACGCCGGCCAGCCCAATGACGAACAGGACCGCGGCGACGATCAGGCCGTGACCGAGCGGCACCGCGGCGATCACGGCTGGTCCTCCTCACCGCTATCGAGACCACGGCTCAGATGAAACGCCCCCACCAGGCCAGCCAGGAGCAGGAACGCCGCCGCCTCGACCCCGACCAGGTACGGTCCGAACACGGCCGCGCCCACCTCCGCCGGCGCCACCGCGGCCCGGCCCTCACCACTCGGCACGAACCCGATCAGCACCACCGTCTCGACAAGCACCACGGCGGCCAGCAGGGCCGGTCCCGCCCACGCCCGTGGTCGCGCCCAGCCGGGTTGACGCCGGGTCTCGTTGCGGTCGAGCAGCATCACTGCGAACACGAACAGCACCAGGATCGCGCCCGCGTACACGATCACCTCGAGCGCCGCGACGAACGGCGCGCCGAGCACGAAGAGCATCACCGCGGTGGCGAGGAACGACACCACGAGGTAGAGCAGAGCGTGGATCACCTCGCTCCGGCTCACGGCGAGCACGGTGGCGGCCACCGCCACCGCGGCTGCGATCCAGAACGCAGTCAGCACGAGCGCCTCCGCCGTCCTCCAGCAGTCGTCCTCATCCGTCCTCCTCCCGGCCCGGCAACAGGCTCCGCGGATCCACCGGAGGCTCCTCACCCTCCGCCTCGCCCTTGTCCTTGCCGCCGATCGTCACACCCGCAACCTCATAGAAGTGGTACCCGGGCACCTTCCCCTCACCGGAGATCGTCAGATGCTCCTTCTCGTACACCAGGCTTTGGCGGTCGTACTCCGCCATCTCGAAGTCCGGGATCAGCTGGATCGCGTACGTCGGGCACGCCTCCTCGCAGTAGCCGCAGAAGATGCAGCGCGAGAAGTTGATCCGAAACCACTCCGGGTAGCGCCGGCCGTGGTCGTCCTCGGTGGCTTGCAGGGCGATGCAGTCCACAGGGCAGGCCACCGCACACAGGTGGCACGCCACGCACCGCTCGCCGCCGTCGGGATCGCGGGTCAGTACAATCCGCCCACGCCAGCGCGGCGGCAGCTGCGGCTTCTCCTCCGGGTACTGCACCGTCTCCGGCCGGCGGATGGTGTGCTTGAGCACCTCCCACAGAGTGCGCAGCACGCTCAGCACGGGCCACCTCCGCGCCGTACCATCAGCCGCTCCCCACCACGAACGCGCCGGTGACGGCCAGATTGAGCATCGCCAGCGGCAGCATCACCTTCCACGCCAGCCCCAGGAGCTGGTCGTA
>CAZEJK010000036.1:0-31736 GCA_964512045.1 uncultured Thermoanaerobaculia bacterium | reverse complement strand
TTCGGAGAAACGTCCGTTCTTCATGGAGGGCAGTCAGATCTTCGACACGGAGCTCGACGTTGTGTATACGCGAACGGTTCGCGAGCCGGAGTGGGGCGCCAAGATCACCGGCCGCGAGGGCCAGCATACGATCGGCGCCTACGTTCTTTCGGATGACATCACCAACCTGATCTTCCCCGGAGCGGAGCGGTCGCAGGGCACCTCGTTGGATCTGGAGTCGACCGTCGGTGTGGCCCGCTACGCCTACGACTTCGACTCGACGCTGTCGCTCGGTGCACTGACCACCGCTCGAAAAGGTGATGGCTACTCCAACATCGTCGCGGGCATCGACGGCGAGTGGCGACCGACCCCTGCCGACCGGTTGCACTGGCAGCTGGTGCGGTCCACGACGCAGTATCCGGACGAGATCGCCGAGGAGTTCGAGCAGCCAGACGGGGAGTTTGCGGACTGGGCCGGCGAGCTGAAGTACGTGCACAACGGGCGGACGCTCGACTACTGGGCCATCTGGGAGGACATCGGGACCGACTTCCGGGCGGATCTCGGCTTCATACCGCGGGTAGACTACCGACAGGGCGTGCTGGGCAGTGAGTACTCGATCTACGCCGACGAAGACGATACTTGGTTCACGCAGTGGGACCTGAGCGCCCATGCCGTCCACCGCGAGCGGCAGAACGGTGATCTCCTGCTGGACGAGCTGCGAGTCGGAGCCGTGTACCAGGGACCGGTTCAGTCGCACTCCGTCGTTCGGTTCTATCAGCAGCGCGAGGGCTTCGGCGGACAGGAGTTCGACCTGTTCAAGGTGTTCCTCCACCACTGCATGAACCCCAACGCGCACTCCCACATCTGGCTGAACGTTTGGCTCGGCGACCAGCTCGACTACGCCAATGTGCGCCGAGGGGATCGGATTCAGGTGGAGCCCGGCGTGAGCTACGGTTTCGGCAAGCACCTGAGGCTCGAGGCGTGGTACCTGTGGGAGCGGCTCGAGATCGGCAGCGAGCTGCTGTACGAGGCGTCGATCCCCCAGACAACGCTGTCGTACCAGTTCAACCCGCACACGTTTCTGCGCGTGATCCTTCAGTACGTGGACTACGAGTACAACACCGAGCTGTACGAGGACGGCCGCGATCCGGAGTTCCAGCGGCTGTTCAGCCAGCTGCTGTTCTCCTACAAGCTGAACCCGCAGACGGTGCTGTTCCTCGGCTACTCGGAGAACGCGTTCGGCAGCCACACGTACGATCTCACCTCGAAAAACCGCACGATCTTCGCCAAGTTCGGCTACGCCTGGAACCTGTGACCGCTGCCCTCTCTGCAGGGGGCTGGTGCTCGTTTGAGACAGCGAGCTCGGGTCTCCACCGGTTCGACCAGCTGTCGGTGAGCCGGTACACTGCGCGGCCATGGAACGACTGCAGAGCACTTTGGAGAGGATCGACGGACGAGGCTACACGGCGTACAAGGACATCGCCGGCCACTACCGGTTTGGGCAGCTCGAGCTGAGGATCGACCATGTGCAGGGCGATCCGTACGCGGCGCCGTCGCGGCTGCGTGTGGTGGTGCCGTGGAGCGAGACGGGTCTCGGCGAGCACGTGCGGGCGTCGGCGCCACGCCAGCGGGCGGCGCGCGACTTCCTGGCGCGCGCATTTCGCCAGGCGGCACGCCAGGAGCGGGCCATCGGGATCGACGCGGGCGACCAGACCGTGCTCGATCGGTCGGCGTGTCTGTTCACCGAGCGCGGCGTCGAGCTGCGCTTCACCGTCTCGTTGCCGGCCCGGGGACGGCGTATCCTCGGTCGCATTGCGGCGACCATCCTCTGCGAGACCCTTCCCGAGGTGGTGTCGAGGGCTGTCACGTCACAGCATGTGGATGGCGCGGCGCTGCAGCGCCACTGCGACGCGGTGGAGGATCAGGTGGCGCTGCGATCCCAGCTCGCAGAGGCCGGTCTGGTGGCGTTCGTAGGTGGAGGCGCGCTCCTGCCACGGCGCTCGGGCGTGGACGATCGGCCGCTGGCCGCCGGGGTGCCGGTCGAGGTTCCTGGCTCGTTGCGCGTGGTCCTGAAGGCGCCCAACGCCGGGGAGGTCGTCGGGATGGGGATCCCGGTGGGAGTGACCGTGATCGTTGGCGGCGGTTTCCACGGCAAGTCCACGCTGCTCCGGGCGCTGGAGTCCGGCGTGTGGGATCACGTGCCGGGTGACGGTCGGGAGCAGGTCATCACCGATGGGTCGGCGGTCAAGATCCGCGCGGAGGACGGCCGGTCGGTGGTGGCGATGGATCTGTCGCCGTTCATCAACGACCTCCCGTACGGACGCTCCACGGTGCGCTTCACCTCCGAGCTGGCCTCCGGTTCCACCAGTCAGGCGGCCGCGCTGCTGGAGGCTCTGGAGAGCCGGGCACAGGTCCTGCTGGTGGACGAGGACACCTCGGCCACCAACTTCATGATCCGGGACCGGCGGATGCAGGAGCTGGTGCGATCCACGTCGGAGCCGATCACCCCGTTCGTCGACCGGATCGGCGAGCTGCGGGATCGCCTCGGCGTGTCGACCGTGCTGGTCATGGGGGGCTCGGGAGACTACTTCGACCATGCGGACACCGTCATCCAGATGGATGCGTATCAGCCGGTGGACGTCACGGACAGGGCGCGAGCGATCGCTGTGGAGCACCAGACGGGCCGAGCCGCGGAGGGCGCAAGACCGCTGACCGCGCCGGTGGTGCGGACCGTCGACCCCAGCTCGATCCGGCCTGAACGGAAGCCAGGCCGGATCAAGGTGCAGGCGCGAGGGTCGGATACGCTCGTACTCGGCAGGTCGGACGTCGATCTGCGGGCCGTGGAGCAGCTGACCGACACATCCCAGGTGCGCGCGATCGGCTGGCTGCTGGCCCGCCTCGCCGAGGAGCGCGGGCGCCAGGTGGAGCCGACGAGTCGGATCTCCTACTGGTTGGAGCGTCTCGAGGTGGGGGAGTGGGACTGGCTTGCAGGACGTCCGGGCGGTGACCTCGCGGCACCGCGGATGTGTGACGTGATGGCGGCTCTCAACCGCCTGCGGGGGGTGCGTTTCACTCCGGGCGAAGGGAGTGGCTGAGGGGCGTCGCTGGCCCTAGCCGACGAGCCGTTCCAGGTGCGCCACGATGTCGCTGGACTCGTGCATCCAGGTCACCGTGCCGTCGTTCTCCTCGATCCGCAGGCACGGCACCGTGGTGCGGCCGGTGGCCTCCCGGAGCTCGTCGCGGAAGCTGGCGGCGTCGTGAATGTTGCGCAAGCTCACATCGAGCCCGAGTCGATCGATCGCCGTGCGAACGCGTCGGCAGTACGGGCAGAAGTCGAAGTAGTAGAGTGCGAGCGATGGCATGTGGTGTCCTCCATCCTGAGGAGGCGTTCCAGACCTCGAGTATTCCGGTCCAGCCTCGGGGTGTCTTCAGTGAACGTCTCGTCGCGATCGCAGAGCCGTGACCAGCCCCCTACGCCGTAGCCATGACCTGTCGGAAGACGTCGGCCGCCTGCTCCACGTCCGCATCCGAGATGTGGTAGTGGGTGACCAGGCGGAGGCTGTCTGAGGTCAACGCGTGAGCGAGCACGCCCCGCACGTGCAGCCGTTGCGACAGCTCGGCTGCGGAAAGGAGCGCATCGGCAGCGAGGGACACCATGAAGATGTTGGTCTCCACGCTGTCGAGATCGACCACCAGACCATCGATCTCTGCGAGCCGTTCGGCCAGGGACCGCGCGCGGTGGTTGTCGTCGCCGACGCGCGGGACCATCTCGTCCAGTGCCACGAGACCGGCAGCGGCGAGCACGCCGGCCTGGCGCATGCCGCCGCCGAACATCTTGCGGATCCGACGAGCCTCGGTGATGGTGTCGGTGCTGCCGACGAGGACCGAGCCCACCGGCGCGGCCAGGCCCTTGGAGAGGCAGAACATCACCGTGTCACAGCCGCGGGCCAACGTTGCGGCGGGGATGCCGAGAGCCGCGGCGGCGTTGAAGATCCTCGCTCCATCCAGGTGCACCGGCAGATCGTGCTTCCGGGCCACCGCCACCAGCTCCTCCATCCGTTCCGGTGGTGTCACGCGCCCGCCGGCGAGGTTGTGGCTGTTCTCGAGCACCACCAAAGAGGTCGGGGTCCGATAGCCCGCCCGGGGCTGGATCGCGGCCTCGACGGCCTCGGGCGTCAGGATGCCGTCTGGTGTCGGGATGGCACGCGGGAGGGTGCCGGACAAAGCGGCCATCGCGCCCATCTCGAAGTTGAACACGTGCGAGCCGGCCTCGGCGACCACCTCGCTTCCCGGGATCGTGTGCAGGTGTACTGCGGTCTGATTGCCCATGGTGCCGGTCGGCACGAACAGGGCGGCCTCGTGGCCGAGCAGCTCGGCGGCGCGTTCCTCCAGCCGGTTGACCGTGGGGTCCTCGCCGTAGACGTCGTCGCCGACCTCGGCGGCGGCCATGGCGCGGCGCATCTTCTCGGTGGGATGGGTGACGGTGTCGGAGCGCAGATCGATCATGGCCGCGATTGTACAACCCACTGCAAACGGCCGGCGACCCTACAGCCGCCGCGCCTGGACGAACAGTCGCGGGCTGCCGGGTGTGTACGGTCGCCCGGCGTGGTCGCCGAGCTCCAGCTCGACGTCGAAGCCGGCGGTGTACAGCGCCGCATGGAGCTCCGAACGGCTGACGATCGCCATTGGGAACTCCACCTGAAGGTGATCCACCAGCTGGTCGTCGTGCCAGCGGTGCACCTCGTAGCAGTAGCGGACCGACCGCACCTCTGGCGAGTCGGTGGGGTTCTGCTCGATCACCTTGCGCACCAGGTGGCCGTGCGGCGGGAGACGGAACGTGCGCTCGAGCTGCTGCGGCTGGTTGGCGGGCTCGAGGGCCGGTCCGATCAGATCCAGCAGGGCAACGCCACCGGGCTCGAGGTGGCGGGCGATCCCGTCGAGGCAGTCGAGGCGCTGCTCTTCCGTGGCGAGAAGATTGAAGCTGGAGAAGCCGATCACAGTGGCTCGGAACTGACCTCCGCGCAGCTTCAGCTGGGTCATGTCCTGGCGCGCGAATCGGAGGCGGATCCGGTCGTCCGGCGGGAGCGCTCGGCGACGTTGACGGGCGCGCCGGAGCATGGCGTCCGACAGGTCGACGCCGGTCACGCGGTAGCCGGCGGCGAGCAGGGGGAACGTCAGCCGTCCGGTGCCACACGCCAGGTCGAGCACGGGACCGCGGACGCGCTCGGCGGCCAGCCGCTCGAGCACGAGGGCCACGTCGGAGTTGAAGTGACGGTACTCACCGTCGTAGATGCGAGCGATCGAGCCGTAGGAGTCTGTCATCTCGGAGGGTCTCCGCGACCTGCTGTCGGCAGGCCGTTGCCGCAGCTCTTATACCTCATGCTCGGCTGCAAAGCGAGACCGCGCTACGACACCCCGTCGATCCATGACGCCAGGTCGGCGGCGTCGTGCGCTGCATCGTCGTTGAGGTCCTCGCGGCCGCAGGCGCTCGATCCGGTGAAAACCGGGTCGACTCGAGGCGGCTGCCGGGCCCGTGGCCACAGCCACGGCCGCGGTTGCGAGAAGGACCGTGAGACAACGATGCGGCATGCAGCACCCCCAGAGCGCAACATAGCCGCCGGGATTTGGACGCGGTATGCGCTGTGTCACACTTCTCCGTGGGAGGATGCGACATGCCTGCATGCGAGGGCGATCGACGTGAGCACTGGAGTCGGCTGGAGGCGATGTACCGGGCAGCACCGCTGAACCGCCTCTTCGAGCCCACCATCGAGATCGGCGACGGGGTGGCTGAGGTGTCGTGGGCCGTGCGCGAGGACCACTTCCATGCGGCCCACGCCGTCCACGGCAGCGTCTACTTCAAAGCGCTCGACGACGCCGCCTACTTCGCCGTGGCCTCCCTCGTGGACGACGTGTTCGTGCTCACGGTCTCGTTCACTGTATATCTCACCCGGCCGGTGACCGAGGGAGTCCTCCGCTCCCGGGCGCGGGTGGTCAGCTCCTCCCGGAACCTCTGGATCGCCGAGTCCGTGCTCACCGACCACCGCGACCGCGAGGTCGCTCGCGGCTCCGGTACGTTCATGAAGGGCCGTACGCCGCTCACTGACGCACTGGGGTACTCCGATGACCTGACCGCCTCAATGGACCGCGGCACAACAAGCGCTCGTTAAAGGTACGGTCTTTCGGGTGGGGCGTGCACGGCGGTTCGGCCTTCATCGTGTCGGAACGGGTTGATAGCCTGGACGGAGCCGTAGTGTTGGCCGTGGTTCAGGTCTTCGGTGTAGAGGATGGCGGCGCCCAGACGCTGTGCTGCGGCGAGAATCGCCCCATCCCAGTAGGAGACTCGATGCTCGAGCGAGATCTCCACGCCGGTCACGACGAGGGGGTAGTCGGTATGGACGAGCGGCAGGTGGCGCAGCTCGTTTATGATGGCGATGGCCACGTCTGGCTGTATCGGGGTGGCGATCTTCTGCGTCGCATTGACATAGAACTCCTGGAGCACCTGAGTCGACAGCCCGAAATCAGTGTTTGCAATCAGCTCCAGTGCCGTCGCTTTCTTGGTGTTTTCCTCGGGGGCGGACGAGACGGCGTAGATGAGGACGTTGCTGTCCAGAAAGCAGTCAACGGTCATGGAGCCGGTTCCGGGATCCGGGTCGTCCCACCTGTCCTTCGAGGCCGCTGCACAGCTCCACCACCCGACGTCGTGCCTGGGCGGCGCGAGACTCCTGCGCGATCAGCTCCTCCAGGTGTGTCCGGATGAGCGCGTTGACGGAGGTGCCGCGCTCGGCCGCAATCCGCCGAGCCTCCCGCAAGACAGCCTCGTCGAGTGCGATGGTGAGGTTCTTCATAAACACAGGATATGTGGAACCGTGCTTCTCGGCAAGCGAGTGGCGGATCATCCACCGAGGTCCCCGGTATTGGAGGGAGCCGCGACAGTCGGATCGGGAGGCCCTGAGTCTGTGAGAGCCTGCGCCTCGTAGGCTTCACAACGCCTGGCAGCGGCATCGCGGGCTGGAGCACATTGTCATGCTCAGGGCTTGTCTCAGCGCCGGGACAGGACGACAATGCCGGGGCACGAGAGGAGGCATGCGCGATGGAGATCAGTGTGGAGCGTTCGCCGTCGAAGGAGCGGCTCGAGGAGCTGGGTGTGCTCAGCTGGCCGATCTGGGCCAAGGAGGTGTCGAGCTTCCCGTGGAGCTACGACGTCCAGGAGACCTGCTACCTGCTCGAGGGTCAGGTCCGGGTGGAGCCGGCCGGAGGTGGCGAGGCGGTGGAGCTCGGCGCTGGCGATCTTGTGGTCTTCCACGAGGGGCTGGAGTGTACCTGGATCATCTCCGAGCCGGTGCGCAAGCACTACACGTTCGGCTGAGGGAGTGTGCCATGGCAGATGGAACGGTGGCGCTGAGCGCAGCGCAACGGGTGGAGCGTGACCTCGTCCAGTTCCTGCGCGACATGATCGCGATCCCGGCGGAGAGCTGCGAGGAGCGAGCGCGCTGCGAGCGCGTGGCCGAGGAGTACCGGCGTCTGGGGCTCGAGGACGTGCACTTCGATCGTCTCGGTACGGTGCTGGCCCGGGTCGGCAACGGTCCGCTGACGGTGCTGATGGACGGGCACATCGACTGTGTGGGCGTTGGCGACCCCGAGGCGTGGCCGCACGATCCGTTCACGCCGCCGATGTCAGACGGTCACGTGCTCGGTCGCGGATCGGTGGACGAGCTGCCGGCGATTGCGGCGATGGCGTACGGCGCCCAGATCGCGCGCGACAACGGCTGGCTCGAAGGCGTCACACTGTGGCTCTCGGCCTCGGTGATGGAGGAGGCCTGCGACGGGCTGTGCATGCTCGACCTCGCCTCCCACGAAGGGCTACGACCGGACGCGGTGGTGCTCGGTGAGCCCACCAACATGGACGTCTATCGTGGTCACCGCGGCAGGATGTCGATGACCATCACCACCCGCGGCCGATCGGCGCACGGCGCCCATGCCGAGCGTGGGATCAACGCGCTGTACCGGATGGCGCCGATCATCTTTGAGGTGGAGGCGCTCAACACGCGGCTGGCGCACGATCCGTTCCTGGGATCGGGCTCGATCATCGTGTCGCATCTCGAGTGCTCGACGCCATCGCTGAACGCCGTGCCCGACCGCGCTATCATCTACCTCGACCGTCGGCTGACGGCGGGCGAAACTCGCGAGTCGGCGCTCGCCGAGGTGCAGGCGCTGCCCAGCCTGGGTGATGCCGAGGTGCGCGTGCTGGACTGGGAGGGCGTGAGCTGGACCGGCGAAACGGTGCGTCAGGAGCAGTACTTCCCGAGCTGGGTCCTCGCCGAGGACCACCCGCTGGTCTCCGGCGTCGTGGCGGCTGTCGAAGCTGTCCAGGAGCGGCCCCCGGCCGTGTCGCGGTGGTCGTTCTCCACCAACGGGGTGGCCACGATGGGGCGCCTCGGAATCCCGTCCGTCGGGTTCGCCCCGGGCCGGGAAGAGCTGGCCCACACCACCGACGAACGGGTGGCCGTCGACGAGCTGGTTCGTGCGGCTGCCGTGTACAGCGTCATCCCCCAACGCCTTGCCGCCACGTGGCCGCGCGATGGCGCGTGAGCACCACAACATCGGGAGCAGAGGACACCATGCAGACACAGATGAAAGGCCGCGACTTCATCTCGACCCAGGACTGGACCACCGAGGAGCTGGAGACGATCTTCGCACTGGCGCGTGAGCTCAAGCTCGCCAGGGCGACGGGCCGGCCGACGCCGCTGCTCGAGGCGAAGACTCTGTACATGCTGTTTTTCGACTCGTCGACGCGAACTCGCAACTCGTTCGAGACCGGCATCACGCAGCTCGGTGGCCACGGGATCTTCCTGTCGCCGAGCACGACGCAGATCTCCCACGGCGAGAACGCCCGCGACACCGCCAACGTGCTCAGCCGTTACGGTGAGGCGATCGCGGTGCGTCACTGCACGTTCGGGGAGGGCAACCCGTACCTGAACGAGCTGGCGTCGTACGCTTCGGTTCCCGTCATCTCGATGCAAGATGACGTGTACCACCCGTGCCAGATCCTCGCCGACTACCTGACAATCACCGAGAAGCTCGGCTCGCCACGGGGTCTGAAGCTTGGCGTGGCGTGGACCTCCGCCCCGAACTACGTGCGGCCGCTGTCGGTTCCGCAGAGCCTGATCCTGATGATGCCGCGGTTCGGGATCGACGTGACCCTGGCCTACCCCCCGGAGTTCCGCCTGATGCCCGAGATCGAGGAGCAGGCCAGGGCCAACGCGGCCGCAGCCGGCGCCTCGTTCGAGATCACCGACCGTTTCGAGGATGCGTTCGAGGACGCGGACGTGGTCATCCCGAAGTCGTGGGGGCCGCTGATGACCACCACTGATGTGGACCAGGGCCTTGAGCTGATCGGGAAGTACCCCAGCTGGCGGTGTGACGCCGAGCGGATGGCACTTGGCCGAGACCATATGCTGTACATGCACCCGCTGCCGGCCGACCGCGGTCGCGAGGTGACCGACGAGGTGATCGACGGTCCGCAGTCGGTGGTGTACGACCAGGCGGAGAACCGCCTGCACGTGCAGAAGGCGCTGATGGCGCTGACGATGTGAAGCCAGTCATGGCCGGTTTCACGCTCCGCTGCTGTGAGTGCGGCGCCAGCTGGCCGGAGGCGCCGGAGCGTCTGCTGTGCGAGCGGTGCGCCGGCGAGCAGGCGCCCGGCGGCGTGCTGCGCGGCCTCCTCGAGGTGGAGCTGGAGGCGCTTCCGGAGCGATGGCCGGACGCGCCGCTGACCGCGCCGGAGGCGGTCCAACCGTTTCTGCCGATCGCTGACTCGAGCCTCTGGCCACCGCTGGCGGTCGGCGGAACGCCGCTGCTCGAGGTGCCGCGGCTGCGCAGCAAGCTCGGGCTGCCACGGCTCTGGCTGAAGGACGACACCCGCAACCCGTCCGGCTCGACAAAGGACCGTGCCTCGGCGCTGGTGGTGGCGAAGGCGCTCGAGTACGGCAAGCGGGTTGTGGCCACCGCCTCCACCGGCAATGCGGCCACGGCACTGGCCGCAGTTGCGGCCTCCGCCGGTCTGCGCACCGTTGTCCTGGTCCCCGCTGGTGCGCCCAGGGCCAAGCTGGTGCAGATCGCGGCCTACGGCGCCCAGCTCGTGGTGGTGGACGGTTCGTACGACGACGCCTTCGAGCTGTCGATGGTGGCGTCCCGCGAGCTCGGCTGGTACACCCGCAACACCGCGCTGAACCCGTTCACCACAGAGGGCAAGAAGACGGTGGCGCTGGAGATCGCGCGGCAGGTGGCTCCACAGGTGCCGGATGTGGTGGTGCTGACCGCCGGCGACGGGGTGATCTGCTCCGGTGTAGCCAAAGGGTTCCGGGACGCCTGCCGCGCTGGACTCATCCCTTCGGAGCCGCGCCTGGTGGTGGTCCAGCCGGAGGGCTCGGCTGCGATCGCCGCAGCTCTGGGCGCCGGGGAGGCGGTGCCGCGGCCGCACCAGGGTGCCGCGAGCGTAGCCGATAGCCTGGTGGTGGAGGCGCCCCGCGGTGGTGTGCTGGCGCTGCAGGCCGTGCGGAGCACGGGCGGGTCGGCGGTGACGGTTTCCGACGAGGAGATCGTTCGGTCGATCGGGCGGTTGGCGGCAGCGACCGGGGTGTTCGCGGAGCCGGCTGCTGCAGCGGCCCTGGCCGGCTGCGAGCGGGCGCTGGAACGCGGGCTTGTGGATCGCGACGAACGGGTTGTCCTGCTGATCACCGGTACCGGTCTGAAGGATGTTCCGGCGGCCGAGCAGGGCGTCACGATTCCGGAGCCCGTGGCCCCGAACCTGGATGCCGTGCGGGCACGTCTCGAATCGTGGGACCCCAACTCCGAAGCACGGTAGGCATCCGCCGCAACGGACGTTCAGAGCGCTTTGGGCGCACTCCACGGTCGTTCATCCCGCGACCGTGGTGTTCGGATCGAGCTGGCGGGTGCCGGCCGTTGGATGTGGCTCGTCCGGCCTTCCCCGATGTGCACTGCCGGTGCACGCCCTTTGGTGCGGTCTGACCGGCGCGCTACACTGGGGCACGACTGGAGGAGACGATGATTGAGAACCTGACTCTCGAGAAGGCGCTGGAGTTTGCGGTCCTCACCGAGCAGAACGGTGCGAAGTTCTACGATCGGATGGCGGCGAAACACTCCGGTGACGAGGAGCTGACGGAGCTGTTCACGATCCTCGCGCGCGACGAGGAGATCCACGAGATGCAGTTCAAGATGCTCGCCAAGAAGCTTCCGGAGGGCCAGCGAGGCGAGCTCAGCGAGGGTGACAAGGAGACGCTGCGGTCTCTGGTGGTGGCGGAGCTCTTCAACGGCAACTACGACGTCCTGAACAAGGTCGAGGAGATGAAGACCCGCGACGACGCCCTCGCCCGGGCGATGGAGCTGGAGCGCTCTACCCTGCTGTACTATCACGCCATGCGGGAGATCCTCGGTGGCAGCGAGGTTCTGGATGAGATTATCGCTGCGGAGAAGGATCACCTGAACAAGGTGATGCGGCTGGCCCTGACCGGCGCGAAGGCGCGCGGGCTGACGGATCCGTTTCTGGCTTCAGCCTGAGGTCGGCACCGCTGGCGAGCTGAGCCACGAGCTGAGCGTCCGCCGGTGGCGTGGGGTACTCCGCGATCCGATGGGGCTCCACCCATGCGATCTGCTGACCCTCCAATGGTCGTGGTGTGCCGGCTGTCAATGACGCTGCGTAGAAGAGGAGGAGGATGCGGCGCTCGCGATCCTCGTGGGTGGCGAAGGTGAGTGGTGCGTCCACGCGGACCGTGACGCCGAGCTCCTCCGCCAGCTCTCGGATCAACGCCTGCTCGAGCCGTTCTCCCGCTCGTGCCTTGCCACCCGGGAACTCCCAGAGACCAGCCATGTGCCGGCCGTCGGGACGGGTGGTCAGCAGGATCCGGCGGTCGGTATCGCGGATGACCGCGGCCACCACCACGGTCCAGCCGACAGCGGTCGTATCCGCTCTCCCCTCAGGAGCCATCGCTCTCGCCGAGGAGCTCCGGTAGGGTCGGGGCGTCCTCCACCGACTCGATCTCGGCCTGGTCCCGCAGCTGCGCCACCAGGCTCTCCACGATTTCGCTGGAGCGTTCGATGCGGACGAGGCTGACGACCTGCGAACGGACCTCATCCAGAGGAGAGACGCCGGCGGGACGGTGCGCGTCCACCGTGATGACGTGCACGCCGGCGTCGGTTGTAATCGGTTCGGAGACGGCACCCGGCTCGAGGCCCCACGCGACCTCGGCAACGGCGCTCGGGAGCCGCGCAGGGTCCACGAAGCCGAGGTCCCCACCGAGATCCGCCGCGGGACCCTGAGAAAGCTCCTGGGCCACCACGGCGAACGGCTCCCCTGCGGCGATGCGTTCGAGGGCAGTCGCGGCACACTGTGTGGCTGCCGACCGAGAGACTGCGCCGGAAGCGTCAGTAGCGGGGCACAGGATCTGTCGCAGGCGGAGCTGCTCGGGGTGAGAGAACAGGTCGGGATGGGTTCGCCAGTACGCTCGAACCTCCGTGTCTGTGACTTCGATCGATGGCTTGATCCGTTGCTGGACGAGCTGCTGCACGAGGTCGGTCTCGCGCATCGACTCCGCGAACAGCTCGAGGGAGTGCCCCACTCGCGCGAGCCTGCTCGCGAACGGGCCGCGGCCACCGGCCTCGGCAATTACCTCGTTCAGGGTTTCCTGAACGGCGGCCTCGTTCGGCTCCAGGCCCCGGCGGCGGGCCTCCTGGGAGAGGAGCTTCTGCTCGATGACGCGCTTGACCGCTGCTGGGAACGCCTCCCGCGCCGTCAGCTCCTGTCCGGCCTGACGAGACTGCTCGATGATGTTGTCCAGCACCAGTGCGAACTCGGCGGCGTACACCGTCTGGCCGTTGATCCGCATCACGGCTGCGTCGCCGTGTGTCTGAGCGTGCAGCACTGTCGGCACGGCAGCCAGTGCAGCGAGCAGCATGACGAGAGCTCTCTTCGTTGGCAGCGACATCATAGTCGGCTCCTTGCGGCGAGTCCTCGGTTCGGGAACGGTTGTGCGCACTCCATGAGAAGCTCGCCGTTCATCACGTCACGCTACTGAGGGGCCGCGAGGTTGTCAAACGGAGCCCGCGACGCATGGCGCGACCGAGCCGCGGGCCGCGGTAGAATCGCGCCATGTCAGCAGCATTCGACCGACTAGTGGCGATCATGGACCGGCTGCGGGATCCGGGCGGGTGCCCGTGGGACCGTGAGCAGACGTTGGAGAGCTTGCAGGGCTTCCTCCTCGAGGAGGCGTACGAGGTGGTGGAGGCGGCGCAGGCAGGCGACGGCGACGATCTGTGCGAGGAGCTCGGCGATCTTCTCCTGCAGATCGTGTTCATGGCTCGGATCGGCCGCGAGCGCTCCTGGTTCGATGTCGACGAGGTGTGCACGCGCATCTCCGACAAGCTCGTCCGTCGGCACCCGCACGTGTTTGCAGAGCGTGAGGTGAACGGCTCCGGTGAGGTGAAGCGAAACTGGGAGGAGATCAAGCGGGAGGAGAAGGGGAGCCAGGTCCCCAGGTCGGCGCTCGACGGGGTGCCGCACGCGTTACCGGCGCTCCTCAAAGCGTTTCGGATGACCGAGAAGGCCGCTGCCGTCGGCTTCGACTGGGACCGTCCAGCGGACGTGGTGACCAAGCTCCGCGAGGAGGTCGAGGAGCTCGACCAGGAGGTCAACGGCCGTCAGGGCGATCTCGAGAAGGTCCGCCAGGAGCTCGGTGACGTGCTGTTCGTCATGGCGAACCTGGCCCGCCATCTGGGTGTGGAGCCGGAGACGGCGTTGCAGGGCACCAACGAGAAGTTCCAACGACGGTTCCGTCAGGTGGAGGAGGCTGCGGCGGCATCTGGACGTCCGATGGGCGAGCACTCTCTGGCCGAGCTCGATCAGTTGTGGGAAGCAGCAAAGCAGTCAGAGTGAGCTGTGGCCCTCCTCCGGCGGAGGTGCTGGGGCAGGTCGCGGCCGGAGCATCCACAGGATCAGCCATGCCACGGCGCCCAGCGTTACCGTGAACAGGAACGCCCACAGGTGGGCGGCGAGACCGGTCGCTGCTGCGGTCTGCACCGGTACACCGAAGCTCGCGAAGGCGGCTGTCCATCCCGCCTCGAGGGTTCCGAAGTTGGCGAACAGGTTGAGCGGTAGGATGTTAGCGACTGACGCAACGGCGGAGCCGGCAGCGACGGTGACTGGTGGCCAGCGGTGTCCCATGGCTGCGAGCACGAACCAGGTGAACGTCCACACGCTACCCCACATCGCCAGTGAGCATGCAGCAGCGAGAGCGAGCCGGCCCTTCGAGGCCCTCAGCTCGACGATGGCGGCGTGCAGTCGGTGGAGCCGCTCTGCCCAGCGCTTTGGCGGGCCTGGACGTTGCATCCACCGCTGAGCGGCGCGGTCCACGGTCCGGGTGACCCAGGGGAGGAGGAGCGGTGCGAGCAGCAGCAACCCTCCGGTGGCCCAGACGGCGGGGTGGGCGGCGCTGGCTGCCGCGCACGCACCGACGGTCCACGCGCCGAGCGCCGCCAGGTCGAGCGTGCGTGCTGCCAGCAGCGTGGCCGCCCCAGAGGTCAGGTCGCGTCCGCAGACGCGGCCGAGAAGCACCGGGAGCGCCAGCTCTCCCAGGCGTGCCGGCACCACCTGGCTGGCAGCCTGGGCGGCGGCAGCCACCAGTGCCGCCCGGCGGAGGCTCAGCGTTCGTGGCGGCAACAGAAGGAGCAAACGGAGCCCGCGCAGGACGATGGTGACGATGAACAGTGCTGCGGCGATGGCCAGCAGTCTCGGCTGGGTGCCGGCGATGAGCGCGACGATTCGCCGTGGTCCGGCCAACCAGATGACGGCGGCCAGCAAGAGCCCGGCTCCGCCTGCTTGAACGAGCCGAACGGTGAGGGAAGTGGAGCGTCTCACCACTCGTCTGCGGACGAGGAGCGGTCGCGATCACGGGACCCTACGAGGAGCTCCTCAAGCAGCCTGCGGTTGACCGCAATCAGATCGGCGACGAGCCCTGCAATCCACACCTGGACACCCACGACCACCAGGATCACCGCCAGCACCAGCGACTGGATATGCCCGGCCGGTGAGTGCCCCGTGACGTAGTAGAGCAGAAACCTGAGGATGAGGAGTGCCCCGATGGCGAACGGCACCGATCCAATGCGGACGAAGATCCGCAGCGGGTTGTAGAGCACCACGATCCGCGCCATGCTCTCCAGCGAGCGGACGATGTAGCCGAGGTTGGAGTGGAACAGCCGCGATGGTCGCCGGACCTCCGGATTGACGCGGATCGGCACGGACACGACCCTCAAGCCGGCCTCGCCGGCCTGGAGGATGGTCTCCAAGGTGTAGGTGAACCGCGTGAACACGTGCAGCCGCAGGGCGGTGCGTCGCGAGATCGCCCGGAAGCCAGATGTGGCGTCCTGGACCTGAGTATGCGACAGGCGACGTACGACGGCCGATCCGAGACGCTGGAGGAGCTTCTTGGTGAATGAGAAGTGCTCGATTGTCTCGATCTGGCGGTTGCCGATCACCATGTCGGCCTCGTCGTCGAGGATCGGTTGGACCAGGGCGGGGATGTCGGCCGCGTCGTACTGACAGTCGGCATCGGTGTTGACGATGACGTCTGCGCCGTGTCGCAGAGCGGCGCGGATGCCTTCAGCGAACGCCTCGGCCAGACCGCGGTGGCCACCGAGTGAGACGACGCGAGCACCGTGCTTCCGGGCGACCTCGGCGGTGGCGTCGCTGGAGCCGTCATCCACCACCTGGACCTCGACCTCGTCGAAGCCAGGGACCGTCCGCGGCAGGTCGTGCAGAGCGGCGGGAAGGTGCTCTTCCTCGTTCCACGCCGGGATCTGAATGACGAGCTTCATGGCTGTTGGCTCGCTTTCGATCGCGTCGGGAGGCACGCAGTGGCGAGGAGGATGCCGAGCAGCGTGATGGCCCCGACAGAAGGTATCCACCACGAACGAGGGAGTCGTGGCTCAAACTGCACTGTGTGCTCTCCCGGTTCCAGCAGTGCTCCCATGAACAGCCCGTTGACACGGTACGGCGGTGTCTCGACGCCGTCGATGGTCATCCGCCAGAGCCCCGGACGGGCGCGGATCGAGGTTGACAGAATGGCCCCGCCGGTGACGGAGATGTGGAATGTCCACCCTGGCACGTCCGCACTGCAGCGCACGCTCTCCGGAGCCGTCGGCGGGGAGAGCTGGCGATCGACGTGACCTGCGACGTTGGTCGGGAGAACCGCAACGTCTGCGAGCGAGAACGGCGGCTCTGCACTCAATAGCGTCTCCAGATCACCGGGAACGATCGTGTGCACGAGCCATCCGCGGGGCAGGGCGTTGCGGTTCTCCCAGATCCGCAGGTCCGGTCCGCTGTACACCTGGGAGTAGCCGGAGACGTCGTAGGACAGTCCGAGGTCGCCGTCGAGTGGACGCTCGTTCACCAGGAGCGACCCAGGCGCCTCATCGGCGGGGGTGGCCAGCAGCGTGACGGCCCCGGTCAGCGTGCCGAAGCTCAGGGTCAGCAGACAGCGGTGACCGGACGTTGGCGGAGCCGCGAGGTCGAGCCAGGCGAACCCCTGGGTCGTGAGCTGGTGGGCGTCGATTGTCCAGGATCCAAGCGCAGCACCTCGATCCACGTCGGTCAGCATGATCTGAACCGTGCCGCGAATGGTCCGGGTGGTGCGGACGGCGTGGATTGCGATCCGGGAGCATCCCGGAGGTGGCTCGAGCTGCTGCACCACCGTGGCGCCGGTTCGCAAGGGTCCGACCTGTCGCGTCCGCGGTTCCAGCTCGACGGTGTCGCTTCCGAGCGAGTAGGCCACCACCTGGAGGTCGGGCGGCTCGAGCACGTACCGGCCGCCGAGCGCCTGAAGGTAGGGATGGTGGAGATCGACCGTGGCGCCGTTGAGAAGCACGACATCCCCCCAGTGCCCCCACGCCTGGGAGTCCACACTCTGCAGCCAGCGCCGGTAGGGGACGTCCGGGCCTTGCCCGCGGACGTCTGCGAGGCCGAACCGTTGCGGGAGATCGGGCCAGAGGGTCGAGAACAGGGGGACGATCCTCGTGGTTGGCGGGTCTGTGCGCTGCTGCAGCCAGCGGATTCCCGCGGTCGGTTGCGGAGTGCTCGAGCTCTCGGGGAGGTACGGGAGCAGGTGGATTGCGATCGCACCCTGCTGGAGGATGATCGCTCCTGCGAGCAGGACCAGACCCGCCCACCGCCACGCCGCCGGAGCCAGTGGTTGCAGACGTTCGGCCCCGGCGGCGGCGAGGGTTGCGACTGCCACGGCGAACAGAGGGGTCAGCGCCCCGGGGCCGGGGGCGCCGGGAAGTCGAGATGCAAGCGATGTCAGCGGCGTCCAGGCGAGAACGAGGATGATCAGCGCTGCGAGGCTCGCCCAGAATGCGATATCGCGCCGGCGTGAGACCAGCCCGATGGCGGCCAGTGCCAGCGCGACCCAGCCTGGTGCCAGGCAGGATTCGGCGTGTCGAACCTCGGACCAACCGGGCGGCGCCTCGTAGGTGAGCCGGCGCGGGTCACCGAGTGCGAACGGGTCGACCACCAGGCGCGCGACATCCAGACCGAGCCCGCTGGCGAGGTGATGGTGAGTGTCCGAGGAGGGTGCGGCAAGCTTGATGGCGGGCAAGAGCGCGACACATACCAGGACGAGTGCGATCGCATGGGCGCCGAGGGCGCGGAGGGTGTGCGAGCGGTGGAGGGGCTCCCGGATCAGAAGGAACACCCACCAGGTCGCTGCGAGGGCGAGGCCGGCCACCGTGGCTCCGGCATCTCCGCCGGTGGCGAATAGAGCCCAGCCGGCAGCAGCGAGCGCGATCCGGCGGCTCCAGCGCTCGATCCGGCGGCTGCGGTCGATGGTCCAGAGCAGGAACGGTAAGGCCGCGGCGGTGCTGCTGGCGGTCCAGAGCCACTGCGCGACCATTGGGCCGGACATGGCGAAGGCGATCGCTCCAACTGCGGACGAGTCCGTGTCGAGACCGCGGCCTCTGAGCAGGAGGAGCATTCCGACGAACGCCACAACGAGCTTTGCCAGAACGATCGCGTTGAGGAGCTGGGCCTCGGGGAGTGCCAACGCTGGCAGCACAGTGGGCGACAGCAGACCATTTGGCCAGGCGGCGAGGCCCGGCTCGCCGGAGGTCACATACGGGTTCCAGACGGCGACATCCGTCCCGTGGCGCCGCAGGAGAGCGGTCTGGCTGACGAATGTCGTGGCCGTCTCTTTCAGCTCCGGGTTCATGACCTCGAGAGAGGGGTTCACCGAGCGCCACGGGATCTCGTCGAGCACGGTGTCGTTGACCGAGATCACGCGCCCCATGAACAGCGTTGGTGCGAACACCGTCACCAGCGCGAGCAGGAGCACGAGGGCGGCCAGGACCGGGAGTCGGTGCGAGCTCACTCCGGCATTATCACAGATCCACCGCTGCCGTGAGCGTTCCGGCGTATCGTGTGCCTGGCCCTGACGGCGCGACGGCGCGATCGCGGAGAGGATCTCTTGGCAAACGCTCGTTCGGGCGCTACCATCGCGCGGCCCGAGGCTGCAGGCTCAGACGTGCGTTCGGAGCGGTCCGAGGTGCGAGTCGGTGGCCGTTGTGGAGTCCCGGAGTATCACGGGTGCATGACGCACCGGTTGGACGGAGGTTGGACATGGCTGGAAACATCAAGGGACAGAGCTTTCTCAAGCTGCTCGACTTCTCCTCGGACGAGATCTTCGATCTCCTCGAGCTGTCGCGGACGCTCAAGGCGAACAAGCGGGCTGGAGTCCGGGGACGGTCGCTGGACGGCCTGAACATCGCCCTGATCTTCGAGAAGCCGTCGACGCGGACGCGCTGTGCGTTCACGGTGGCGTGCAACGACGAGGGAGCGCATCCGGAGTACCTCGGCAAGGGCGACATCCAGCTTGGCAAGAAGGAGACGGTCGCGGATACCGCGCGGGTGCTCGGGCGGATGTTCGACGGGATCCAGTTCCGCGGGTTCTCTCACCAGACAGTCGAGACGCTCGCCGAGTACGCCGGCGTTCCAGTTTGGAACGGACTGACCGATCAGTGGCATCCCACCCAGGTGCTGGCCGATCTGATGACCGTGCAGGAGGCGTTCGGACAGCTGCGGGGCCTCAGTCTGGCGTACGTTGGTGACGGCCGCAATAACATGGCGAACTCACTGCTCGTGGGATGCGCGAAGGTCGGAATGGACGTGCGTGTGGTCGCGCCGGCCTCGCTGTTCCCGGACCCGGCGCTGGTGGAGACATCTCGCCAGATCGCCGGCGAGACAGGTGGCAACGTCACCGTTACCGACGCCGTGGATGCCGGGGTGTCGGGCGCTCACGCCGTGTACACCGACGTGTGGGCGTCGATGGGCGAGGAGGGCAAGATCGCGGAGCGGATCGAGCTGCTGAAGCCGTACCGCGTGGACCGCTCGATGATGGAGCGCACCGGACGCGACGACGCGATCTTCCTGCACTGCCTGCCCGCGTTCCACAACCTGGAGACGGAGATGGCCAAGCAGTTCCCGGAGGTCTGCGAGGTCACCGACGACGTGTTCGAGGGTCGCTGGTCGCGGGTGTGGGACGAGGCGGAGAACCGCGTCCACACCATCAAGGCCGTGATGGTCGCAACCCTGGGTCGGTAGGGAGCCGCGCTCGAGAGCTGGGGGGAAGCCGGCTTCGCTTTCCCCCAACCACCCGCCGCGGCTTCGCCGGGGCCGGCGGCCGGCGCCGGGTCCGTGAACGGAGACTGTGGCCGGGGGTGCTCCGGCGGAGAACCCCTGACGGCTTACGGCACGATCATCGCAGCCGGCGCGGCCGTGATCCGCCGCGCCCGCGTGGGTTGGCACGACGAGGCGAGCACCGCTCCGTACCAGCCGGCGACCAGCGTGCGGTCGCCGTCGGAGGTGACGAGCTGGAGGGAGCGGCCTGTCGGAAGCTGCTTCTCAGACCAGCTTTCACCGTTAGCGCTCGTCAGGAGGGTTCCATCGTCGCCGACGGCGAGAAAGCGTGTGCCATCCCAGGTTACCGAGCGCAGGATGTCGAAGAAACCGGTGCTGATCTCGGACCAGCTCCGGCCGTCACGGCTGGTGACGATCACCCCGCTGACGCCGACCGCCACGAACCCGTCGGCGTTGGCAACCACCGAGAACAACGGTACCGGGGTGAACGACCGGTGCCGGGTCCAAACGACTCCGTCCGGGCTGCTGAGGATCGTGCCGTTGTCGCCCACAGCGACCAGCAGCTCGCCGTTGAAGGCCACATCGTGCAGGGTGGAGATCGCGCCCGTGTAATGGCGGCTCCAGCGCGCACCGTCCTCGGAGACGAGAGCGGTCCCGTCGCCGCCGACAGCGACGGCGCGATCGCCGGTCCACACCACTGACGTCAGCGGCTCCACTCTGTTGGTTCCGAGCTCCGGGAGGGTCCAGTCGAGCCCGTCCTCGCTGAGCCAGATGGAGCCGCCGTCGCCGACAGCGAGAAACCGTGCGCCGGTCCACACCACGTCGTTGACGCCCCGATCGGTGGTGGCAACCACGTGCCAGCCTGTGTCGTCTTCGTGCCGGACGGCGATGACGCCAGCTCCGCCACCCGGATGCTTGCCAACCAGGACGGTGCTCGGAGAGGCGGCAGCGAGGCCACTCCACCACGCCGTGCTGCCGCTCGACAGCTGTTGCCACTGTCCCGAGAGGCGTCTCTGCGCGATGAGCCCGAGCTCGCCGACAACGAGCATGCCGTCGGGCGTGGTTGTCGCGGCCAGCAGGCCGCGAGGTACGGCCTCGCCCGTCGGCTCGCGCTGCCAGAACGCCGCGTCATCGGTCACGAAGACGCCGTTGGAGGACAGGGCGTAGAGGCGATCATCGTCACCTCGCTGGAGGGCGCGCACGGCAGAGAGTGTTGGGGCATCGATCGTTGTCCAGTTATCCGTGTCTCGACTGGTGACCGTGGTACCGAGGAGACCGGCAGCGACGAGCTGTCCGTTGTACTCGACCACCGCGAACAACGGGATCACAACGCCCGAGCTCTTAGGGTGCCACTGGCGTCCGTCCGTGCTGACGACCACTGCCCCGCCGCCGCCGACCGCGACGAGCTGGTCACGGTAGTGCGCGACGGCGTACAGCGGCTGTACCGTTGCGGGCTCGCCCTCCTGCCATGAGACCCCATCGCGGGAGCTGAGCGACACTCCGTCGTCGCCGATTGCGACCCAGCTACCACGGAGCACGGTGAGGTCCCAGAGGTTTCGGTCTCCGACGCTCTGCAGCCGCCACCCTTCGATGTCTGACCATGACGCCACCGTACCGTCCTCCCCGACTGCCACGACGCGCGAGCCGTCGGTGGCCACGGCGTGGAGGTTGGCGGTGGTGATGGAGGTGATTGTCCACGAGTCGCCGTTGTTGCTGCTGGTGGCCACCGTACCGTGCTCGCCAACTGCGATCAGGGTGCTGCCAACGGTGTCCACATCCGTCCAGGTGTGGCCTGTCGGTAGCGGGTTCTGCCACTGCCAGTCGCAGCTGGCCTGGGCGATGGACGCTGGTGCCAGCAACCACAGTCCACCCGTGGCGACGACGGTTGCGATGGTTCGGTACAGGGGCGCGGTGTCCATGCAGACCTCCAACAGCAGAGTGTACACCTGCGCGCGAGTGGTCGGAACGATCCAGGTCACATGTTGTCCTGGTAAGGTGGCGTTTGGGAGGTGTGCGATGGAAACCGACAGCCGAGATCGCATGCGAACCGTCGTTGTCACCGGAGCCTCGTCCGGAATCGGTCTGGAGTGCGCTCGTCAGTTCGTGCAGGCGGGAGATCGGGTGGTGGCGCAGTACCGCCGCCAGCGGACTCCGGTTGTCAGGCTGCTGAGCGAGTTCGGGCCGGACCGTGTCATACCGGTGGAGGCCGATCTTGCCAGCGAGGATGGGTGCACCGCAACAGTGGCAGCGGCCGGAGGACAGCTGGACGTGCTGGTGCACTCTGCGGGGGCGTGGGGGGCCGGGAGCATCCGAGATCTCACATTGACGGAGATCGAGTCGATGTTCCGAACGAACACCTTCTCCTCGTATCTTCTCGCTCGCGAGGCTGCCACGATCATGTCCAGCGGCAGCCTGGTGATCATTGGTTCCACCGCGGGGCAGCGCGGTGAGCCGGCCCACAGCCACTACGCCGGTTCGAAGGCGGCCCTGTGGGGGCTGGTCCAGTCGCTGGCGCAGGAGCTGGCGCCGGAGATCCGCGTCAACCTGGTCTCTCCGGGCTGGGTGCGCACGCCGATGGCCGAGCCGCATCTGGCTGCGGATGGTCGCATGGAGCGTGTCGTCTCGGCGATTCCGCTGCACCGGATCGCCGAGGTAGAGGATGTGGCCGCTGCCGTCATGTTCCTCTCGGACGACGCTGCCGCTCGCCACCTCACGGGGCTCGATCTGCCGGTCTCCGGCGGCGCGCTGCTGCCGCTGCCGCGGGGGTAGCAAGAGCCCAGCCCGACCCCGCGTGCGAACGCGGACTGACGACTGCAGAGCTGTGCAAGCACTCATCCTGCGCGCCCGGTGGGGGCGCCGGGTGCTAGTGTGAGGCGAGTGCGGCAACCTCGCTGTAGCGGAAGCAGTCGAGCAGGTGGTCGTTGACCATCCCTGTGGCCTGCATGTGCGCGTAGACGATGGTGGGCCCGACGAACGTGAACCCACGCTGCTTCAGGTCGCGGCTGATCGTCGTGGACAGGGGTGTCGCGGCGGGGACCTCATCGAGGGTGCGAAAGCGGCTCTGGATCGGCGTGCCGTTCACGAACTGCCAGATGTAGGCATCGAACGAGCCGAACGTCTCCTGCACAGTGAGAAACGCGCGGGCGTTGGTGATCGCCGATCTGATCTTGGCGCGGTTGCGGACGATGCGGCTGTCCTCGGTGAGCCGAGTGATCTCCGCGTCTCCCCACCGCGCGACCTCCTGCGGGTCGAAACCGGCGAATGCCGCTCGGTACCCGTCGCGTCTGCGCAAGATCGTCAGCCAGCTCAGGCCGGCCTGAGCGCCTTCCAGCACCAGGAACTCGAACAATGTGCGATCGTCGTGCAGCGGTACGCCCCACTCGGTGTCGTGGTAGGCCACGTACAGCGGGTCGTCTCCACACCATGGGCAGCGGGTCGGGGTCATCGGTGGCCTCCCTTCGCTGCGCCCAGTGTACGGCAGGCGAGACTTGCGCTCACCGGCAGGTTGCCGTAGCGTCCAGGACAGCGATCGAGAGGAGAGCCGGTATGGAGGAGCCCGCCAAGAGACCGTTCTACCGCCAGCTCCACTGGCAGATCTTTGGCGCCATGCTACTCGGTGTCGTGGCTGGGTTGCTGGGTGGCGAGGCCCTGGCTGAGAAGGTGGCGTGGCTCGGCACGCTGTTCGTTCGTCTCCTGAAGATGATCATCGTTCCACTCGTGGTGACCTCCATCGTCACGGGTGTGGCGTCCATCGGCGGCGGACGCTCGCTCGGCCGGATGTTCTCGAAGACCCTGGGCTACTATGTCCTTTCCTCGATGCTGGCGATCCTGGTGGGGCTGACCCTGGTCAATGTGATCCAGCCTGGCGCCGGCGGGTCGCAGACAATCCTCGGAGTGAAGGCGGCCGAGCTGCCAGACCTGGAGCCTCCGGGCTCGCCGGTCGACCTGATTCTCGACATGGTCCCGGAGAACGTCGTCGAGGCCGCGGCTCGCGCCGACATGCTTGCGCTGATCGTGTTCTGCATACTGCTCGGTGTTGCGATTGCCGGGCTGCCCGAACGGCCTCGAGAGGTCCTGATCACGGGTTTTGATGCGGCGTTTCAGGCGATGATGCGTCTGACGGGCTACGTCATTGCGGTGGCGCCGATCGGCGTGTTCGGACTGATCACGAAGGTGGTCGGGACCACCGGCCTCGAGGCGTTCGGGACGCTCGCGAAGTACTTCATCACCGTGGCGGCGGGGCTGGCGGTTCACGCCGTGATCACCTTGCCGCTGCTGCTGATCCTGCTCGGTCGGATCTCGCCGGTGATCCACGTCCGCAACATGATCGATCCGCTGGTGATGGCGTTCTCCACCAGCTCCTCCGGAGCGACACTACCCGTGACCTTGCGCGACGTCGAAGAGAAGGTCGGGGTCTCCAACCGCGTCTCGTCGTTCGTGCTGCCGATGGGAGCGACGATCAACATGGATGGCACCGCGTTGTACGAGTGCGCCGGGGTGCTGTTCATCGCGCAGGTACTGGGTTCGGACCTCGGTTTGCTCGCTCAAGTGACGGTTGTGCTGACGTCACTGCTGGCATCGATCGGTGCCGCGGCCGTGCCATCCGCCGGGTTGGTGATCATCTTCATCGTGCTGGAGGCGGTGGGGCTTCGAGGCGCCGAGGTCGAGGCCGTCGTGGCGGCGATGCTCGCCATCGACCGGCCGTTGGACATGTGCCGCACGGCAGTCAATGTGTTCTCCGACTCGTGCGGAGCTGCGATCATCGCTCGCTCCGAGGGAGAGACCGAGGTGGACCTGAGGGTCGTCAGGTAGCTCTCGGTCTCAAGATGATGGAGAACGCCTGACCACGCCGCGGGGCCGCCGCGCTGATGGAGCGCGTCTGTGCGATGACCTTCAAGCTCGTCGGTCCGTGAGCTCAGATCATGCCGAACGGCACCGCCGGAGGCCGCGGGCCGGGCTCCGGATGGCCGGGTCCCGGTCCGGCTCCGAATCCGGGTCCGGGCCGCTTCGTGCGCGCTCCGATACCGTCCCGACGCCACCTCGCCCACAAGAAAGCTGCTTGAGGACGACGCTACGTGTCGTTCGTGTACCGCTCGATGTAGTGTTTGACGCGGACCTTGCGGGCGGTGTTGGCGGACGACATGTAGCGCACCTTGCCGAAGATCGGACGTTCCGGCCCCCACGCACGGTCATGCCGGCCGAGGACCCAGAAGATACCGCTGTATGAGCTCGGATCACGTCCATCGAGGGCCCACCGGTTGTTGAGCTCGATCATGATTCCCAGTGCCTGTTGAGGGCTCTCGGTCCACTCGAGGATCTTCTTGCCCCACAGCATCCGCAGGTAGTTGTGGATCGTGCCTTCGCGGGTCAGCTGGTTCTGTGCGGCGTTCCACAGCGGATCGTGGGTTGCGCCGGCCGCGAACGTCACCAAGTCGTAGGTGTGCTCGCGAGGATCGCCAGCGTGCTCGGCGAGGGTCTCGAGCGCCCACGACGGGAGCGACTCGTACCGGAAGTACTCGTCGGGTCGGTGGTGGCAGAAGTGGAAGCCGAGCTCGCGCCATGTGACAAGCTCGTCCAGAAACGCCTCGCTCGCCACATCCGCTCCCCACCATCCTTCGCGGCGCCCGTTCGCGGGCCCGGTGATGTCATCCGGAGTCCAACGACGCTGGCTGGCGAGCCGCAGGAGCACCTCGTGGACCGAGATGTGCCCGAAGTGGAGGTACGGCGAAAGCCCGCTCGTTGCGTTCTCCTCCGGCTGGTTGCGCTCGTCAGGATACCGGTCGAGGCGGTCGGTGAGGAAGACGTCGAGCTGTCGCCGCGCCGCGGTGGGCCCGCCCGCCGTCGGACCTGGGGGCACCGAGTGGTCGATCGGCAGACCGTTGAGGCCGCCGTCTGCCAGCAGGGTGCCGAGCTTGGCGATGGGCCAACGGGTCTGCACGTCGGAGGGGATCTCCGGCGTGTGGTCTGGAAGGTCGTGCAGGGGGTCTTCGAGCGGCATGTTGTGGAGATGGTCGGGAAGCGTCTTCTGCAGGAAGCGGCGAAACGAGTACGCCGTTGGAAACGCGCGCTCCGACGCCGCCAGCGGGAGCAGGCCGTTGCTGTCCACCGCGTGGCACGCGACTGGCAGACGTGATCCCACCTTGGCAATCATGCGCGGTAGAAAGAACGCCGGGAAGTCGTCGGTGACCACCGCACACGCCTCCTCGGCGAGCCGGGCCAGGAGCCCTTTGCCGGCGCCCTGCTCTGGCTCAACGTACGGATAGTGGAGCGCTCGCGTGGCGCCGATGGCCTCGGACAGATCGCGCATCCCCTCGATGATGAAGCGGTGCAGCCGGTCGGATGCCCACGGGTAGTCGCAGCGGACGGCGTCGAGGATCACGAGTGGGACACCGAAGCGGCGAGCGAGATCCGCGGCGTGCTGCAGCGCGAAGCTCAGGCGGGCACGCCGGAACGCTACCATCCAGTACAGCACCCACCGTCCCTCCCGCTGGACGGGTGCGGTGTTCAGCGGACGGAGGCGGAGGGGCGGTACGGTCGTCGTGAGATCCATCCAGCACGTCCTTCTTTGGAATAGAATTTCTAAGATAATTCATTGTAATCAAGTGTAGGGTGCCCGTGCGCCGGTTCGTTAGGAGGGTCGTGTGTCATGTCCCACAAGAGTAGCGCGGAACAGCTCATGAAGCGTGTGCGAGAAGACGAGCAGCTCTGGTCGATCACGGCTGTGACGCGGCAGACAGGGATCGGTGAACACACTCTCCGCTCCTGGGAGCGCCGCTTCGGTTTTCCGGATCCGTTACGGTTGTCGTCCGGTCATAGGAGATATACCACCGAACAGGTGCGCCACCTGAGCGTGATAGCGCAGGCGCTTCGCAAGGGGCACCGCGCGGGCGATGTCGTCCCACTCCCTCTGGAGGAGATCGAGGCCCTGCTCCGAACGTCCGAGCACGGTCATGCAGCCCCGCAGGCTCCGGAGGCGTGGATCGATCGGATGTTGGAGTCCGCGCGCCGGTTTGACCGAGCCAGGATCGTTGATGGACTGAAGTGGGAGTCGACCACCCTGGGCTTGCCTCGGTTCATGCGCGAGAGGGTCGAGCCGCTGGTCATCCGTGTGGGCGAGGCCTGGCGCGCGGGATCGCTGGATGTGGCGCACGAGCATTTCTTGAGTGAGATTCTCGAGGACACCCTGCGCGCCTTGCGGACGCCCCTCGAGGTGGCGGCGATCGGACCGCCCGTTCTCTTGACGACGCTTCCCGGAGAAAGCCACAGCCTGGGCTTGCAGATGGCCGGTGCCGCCATCGCGCTGGCCGGGAGATCGGTGCGCATCCTCGGTGTGCAGACCCCGGCCGCGCAGGTGGCCGCTGCGGCACGGAGCGCCAACGCGGTGGCGGTTGGCATCTCGGTGTCGCCGGCGACAGCGACCGAGAAGACCGTTGCCGAGCTCGGCGAGGTACGCGAGCTCCTTCCAACGCCGGTGCGTGTCTGGGTTGGTGGCGGCGGAGCCGGGCTCCTGAGCAGAGTGCCCGACGGTGTGCGGCTGCTGAGGACCCTACATGAGCTGACCAGCGAGGTTTGCGTTCTTCCCAGCGACGACGTTGGCAGCTAGCCCGGATATCTCGCCGAGTTTCGTCGCGAGGATGGTGAGGTGCCGTGTCCAGTGGTGTTTTCGACCCGAGGGGTTCGGAGGCGTACTCGACAGTACGTCGAGAATCCCGAGGCGAGAAAACGACGCTGGGCGCGGTGCATCGCCGGCCGCAGCAGGAAGTCGGTGAGATATCCGGGCTAGCTCGAGCTCTCAGTGTGGGAGCGTTGTGGTCGTGCGGCCGCGCCGGGCCAGCGATCGGCCACGCTGGCCTCGAACCTGAGGAGATCATCGAGAACGCGTGCGTCGTGCAGCGCCCTGTTCGACGGAGCGGTCACGGAGACGCTGTTGGGCAGGGAGTGCAGGAGCCTGCGGATCTCCCGCTCGCCGTGCAGTGTGTCGCTCGGCGCCCAGGCCACTGCGCTCGGAACCGAGATCGTGTCGAGCTGTGGCCACACCTCGAACCCGCGCAGCGCGCGTGCTGACAGCTTGAGCCGCTGCGGGTCCGCAGAGCGCAGTGTGGACTCGTACCGGTGCATCTGCTCGGGCTCGCGGCGTGCATCGACCCGGAACCGGCGCAGGTACCAGAGCACGAATGGAAGCAGGAGCCGGTACGCCGCCGGAGGCCAGATCAAGACGGCGTCGGACCACCAGGGGAAGTGAAACCGGCAGCTGGGGCCGACGAGGAACGTCCCTCGAGCGGGCCGCCGACCGTGCTTGCACGCCTCGAGAATGGTGGTCGCGCCGAGGGAGCTGCCGAACAGAATGGTTGTATCAGGGTCGAGCTGCAGCGCTGCGCACGTGGCGAGCAGGTCCTCGGCCAGCGCCTTCGGGGAGAACTGTGCCGGCGTGAGCTGATGTGGTGGCAGCTGTGCTGACCGCTTCTCGCGGCTCTCGTAGAACAGAGCTCTGCGTCTCGGCGTCACCGCGCGCAGGAAGTCGGCCCATCCCGCTGGTGTCGAGAGCCAGCCCGCAACCAGGAGGAGCGTCGGCTCGTTGGCTGGAGTCCTGGGTCGCCAGTCCAAGACACGGAGCGTTGCGCCGTTGACCCCCACGTGGTGAGTGAGGAGTCGGGCATCCGAGGCCCCGATCGGATCCTGAGTGTCCGTCGTGGTTCGTACCGTGTCCACCGTTCGATTCTGATCCACAGCCGTTCCTCCCGGATCGGCGATCGGGCCCGCGGCACGCCGGAGGCGGAGTGCGAGTCCATCGTACCCCACCGTCTCACCAGGGATGGTGTGCTCCGACGGTCGCGAGAGGCTCGCACTCCTGAATCGTGCCGTGGTCCGTGCCAGGCCGTGCTCGGCGTCTGTTCGGAGCTGTTCGCGGCGTCGTGATCTGGTCCTCCCTCGCTCGGAGACTTGCATGGGGCGGTCTGTAGGCATACGCTGTCACAGCGAAACACCGGAGGTTGCGATGCGCCTGATCTGGTTCATGGTGCTGGTCTTGGCCGGCGTGGCGGTGTACGCAGGTCTTCAGATTCAGGTATGGTTCGCGACGCGAACCGAGGTTCGGGTCTTTCTTGAAGACATCTGCGGTAACGATGAGGCGTGCGCGGCGGCGGTGGAAGCGACGTATGTGGAGTGCTTCGGCGGTGCGTTCTCGCATGCTTTGAAGCCCCGCGAGGCGAGGCTTGACGTGGCCCGGCTCACCAGCTGCGTCAACGGTGCTGTGCCGGGTGAGCCGTTCGATGCCGCCAGCGTGTACGAGCAGCTGCAGTCGCTGGACCTTCTCTGCTTTCTCGTCGACCCCGACCATCCGGACGTCGGTCCGTAGCGCTGTGTCCTTGTTCCGCGTACGGGCACAGCTATGTGCTCTGGAGCCAGCGCGCCATGGTCCAGCCGAGGTGTGCGTGGGAGTTCACCAGGCGCACGATGGGTCGCTCAGCCCAGTCAACGACCGATACCGTGGCCGGGTCGAGGTACAGCCGTGCGGCCTGTGTGAGAGGGAGGTCGAGCGTAGCGCAGAGCAGGGCCTTGATCGGGCCCACGTGGCTGACCAGCGCGATCGGACCGGCGGTCTCCCCGTCCAGTAGCTCGTCGGCCAGCTCGATGACGCGCCGACCTGTGTCCGCCAGCGACTCGCCTTCAGGCGGGGCGGTCTCCGGGTCTGCTTCCCAGCGGGCGAGCCCGGCGCCGTCAGCAGCCAGCAGCTCCGCCCGGCTGAGCCCCTCCCACCGGCCGAACGCCATCTCGACGAGTCGGGGCTCCGTCTGGACCTTCAAACCTCGTGCAGCGGCGATCTGCTCGGCTGTTGCCATGGTGCGCTGTAAGGGGCTCGAAAGGACAGCCGCGAGCTGGAGCTGTGCGAACAGGGAGCCGAGGGCTCGGGCCTGAACCAGCCCCTCCTCGGAGAGCGGATCGTCGCGGCGACCGATATAGCGCCGGTCCACGTTGGCGGCCACCGTGCCGTGGCGGACCAGGTAGAGACGGATGGACTGGCGATGGGCCATGGACTGGATCCTACTGCCAGTGGCTCAGCACGGGCCAGATCAGGAACAGCAGCGACATCAGCACGAAGACGATCTGCAGCGGGAAGTTCCAGCGAGCCCACTTCTCGAACGGGATCTTGGCCATCGACAGGGTGCCGACGGTCACGCCCGATGTGGGGATGATCATGTTGGTGAAGCCGTCGCCGAACTGATACGCCAGCACCGCGGTCTGCCGGGTGATCCCGGAGATGTCGGCCAACGGCGCCATGATCGGCATCGTCAGCGCCGCCTTGGTGGAGCCCGACGGGATGAAGAAGTTCACCACCAGCTGCATCGCATACATCACGTGGGCGGAGACCACCCGTGGCAGCTGCGAGGTCAGCGACCCCATGGCGTGAAGGATCGTATCCATGACGTGGCCGTCCTCGAGGATGACGATGATGCCCCCGGCGAAGCCGACGATCAACGCCGCTCCGGCCATGTCCTTGCACCCTTCGATGAACGCCTTGGCGAGCCGGTTGACGTCCATCCCGGAGATGATCCCGGCGATGATCCCCATCGCGAAGAAGAGACCGCCGATCTCCTTGATATACCAGTCGAGCACGGCGACGCCGTAGATCATCATGACGATGACGGCGAACAGCAGCGCGAGGCTGAGACCGTGCCGGATCGTGAAGTCGCTGGCGGCTTCCTCGCGAGTGCGCAGCTCCTCACGGCGCTGCTGGTCCAGCTCGTACATGATGCTGCGCTTCGGATCTGCCTTGACGCGCGCAGCATAGACCATCACCCAGGCGATGGTGACGGTGGTTGCGATGACCCACACCAGCAGCCGGTACTCCCAGCCGGACATCGGCTGGATACCGGCCAGCCCCTGTGCGATCTGCAGGGTGAACGGGTTCATGAACGCGCCGGCGAACCCGACGCCGGCGGCGAGAAATGACAGGCTGACTCCGACCAGCGAGTCGTATCCCAACGCCAGCGCGAGCGGTACGAAGATCAGCACGAACGGGATTGCCTCCTCGCACATGCCGAACGCTGCGCCAAAGAAGGAGAAGAACGTCATCACAATCGGAATGACGAGGAACTCCTTGCCCTTGAGGATGCGCACCAGCTGGTGGATACCCGCTGCGATGGCCCCTGTTTCATTGAGGATGTAGAACGCACCACCGACGAGGAAGATGAAGACGATGATGTCACCGAGCTTGAGGAAGCCGTTGATCGGTGCAGTGAACACCTGGAACAGCTGCGGGTTTGACTCGGTGTACTGGAACGACCCGTCAACCACCACCTCGCGGGTGGTGTCGCCCACCTTCTCATCGGCGCGCTCGTACGCCCCCCCCGGAAGAACCCAGGTGAGCACGGCGGCGAGGACGATGAGCGAGAACACGATGACGAAGACATCCGGGACCTTCTTGAGCACGAACCACCTCCACTGCTGGGGCGACATTGTACAGAGTCGTTGGCAGCTCAAGCAGCCCACGTTTTCGAAAGCTCGAGGCCGGCGCCGGGGACCGGATGACCGGGATCCGGCTGTCGGGGCCAGGGACCGGAGCCGGGCTGTGGCGTCATTGCTCCTGCGAGTGAGACTGGGTGGGAGGGGGAGCTCAACGCTGACACCCAACTCGGCCGCGTTCGCTGCCCGGCAGGTGACGAGAATCGAGGGGCTCGACAGAGCTGCCGGTGCGCCGTACGCTAGCTTCAGGAGGCGAGATGACACCGGAAGGGCTGCGGCAGCTGGTGGAGTCGTTGCAACGCCGGGTCCGGCTCGACAGCGGGACCGGAGGTATCGTGTTCGTCCAGCCGGACATTACAGAGCTGGTCGGGGAAGGCCATGAGCCGTCCGAGGTGGAGCGTCTGTTGAGTCAGCCGTGGTGGCCGGACATGGTGGAGGACATCGTCGACACTCCGGACTTCTGTGATCCCGACGACCCTCCAGAGCAAGTTCTCCAGTTCGCCCGGGACGTCATCCGCGAGACGATCGGCAAGCGGTTTCCGCTGACGCCGGAAGGGTGAGCAGCGGGTCCCGTGGCGAGTGGAGCTTCAGCAGGAGG
>CAZEJK010000035.1:26950-31762 GCA_964512045.1 uncultured Thermoanaerobaculia bacterium | reverse complement strand
GCCTGTGCATCCACCCGGCCGTAACCCGTCATGTAGTCGGGACCGGTGGGACCGAGGTCCTTGGCCGTGTGGATCAGCAACGCCTTGATCATGGCATTCAGCGGCTCGCTGCTGGTCGAGTTCAAATCGTGATACGTCTCCAGGATCAGCGCCACCACGCCGGCGACAGCCGGCGTTGCCATGGAGGTGCCGCACCATCCACTACCGCCGTAGGCGCTATTGGAGGTGGACAGGGCCGAGTGGATGTACGACTCGGCGACACCTGACTCGCACCCCGGTCCAGTGACGATCGGTTTGAGCCTGCCGTTGTCGCTCGGTCCCCAGGAGGAGAAGCTCGTCATGCTGTCGTAATCCGAGTTCGTAGCCCCGACCTGGATCGGGTTCTTGGCGTTGCCTGGTGGACCGGTCGTTGAGTAACCGCCTCCACATTGCCCGGTTCGCGACGTGCCTCCTGTGCGCTCGTTGCCGGCCGCCCAGGTGACGATGTACCCACCAGACACGCCACTTTGGTCACCTCGAACGAGCCGGTCGATCATCCGTGAGCTCTCACCGTAGTTGCCCTCGAGGTCGCAGGAGTAGCCGTTCGAAGCGACGTTGGCGCCGATGGAGTTGGTGGCCAGATCCGCGCTCGGGCTGTGCGCGCGGGCACTTCCGTAGTCGGTCACCATGTCGCCGTACGAGTCGTAGAACAGGGTTCCAGGCGACTGCGAGTACTGGCCGGTCAGCAAGAACACCTCAGGGGCCATGCCCTTTGCCCGCGCTGCGTCGGTGCCGATCGGAGTGGAGCCGTCGTCACCATCACCACCAACGGTGCAGGCAACGTGCGTCGGATGGTTGTCCACCGAACCCGAGCCGATCGTCGCAATGCGTCCGTTGAACTGCTCGTGGGAGGTTCGGGCGAACCCGCCGTCAAAGACGAATACCGTGACGCCGGCACCCGTGAGCCCCAGGCCATCGCTCCCGTACGGCGACTGAGCCACCACATTGACTCCGAGGTTGGTACGCGCACCATCGTTCATAGGTGTCAACGGTGGCGGATACTCTTCGATCCAGTAGACGTGATCGTCTTCGGCGAGCTGCTGGAGTGCATCGGGCGGAATCCAGCAGGACCAGGCGTGTGCTGACACCCATTCGGCGATGACCTGGCCTGAGAGCTGCGTGACGAGCGGTTCGCCACTTTGCAGCGGTACATCGCGGTGGAGGTAAACGAGTACCTTGATCAGGTCCTGGTCAGGGTGGATCGCCCACGCGCCGATGTTCCCTGCACTGAGACGATGGTGCACCTTCATCGTTGCGTCCCAGAAGATGGCGAAGTCTACCGGGTAGGTACTGAGCACATTGGCGAGGTGCTCTGCTCGTCCACTCACGATCCAGGCCCTGGTCGGTATCGGATCCTGCAGCTGAACTCCCATCTCCTGCAAGAGAACACGATCCTCTGCGGTCGGCACACTCTCGAACTGCAGAAGCAGATGTGCCTGAGTATCTGGCTGTCCTTCTTCGAGGCGGCCTATTGCAGTCGAGATGGCCGCAGCGCGATCTCTGTCAGAGGGCTGAATGTAACCGTTTACCAGATGAATGGAACCACCCGAACTGACCCCGACGGCAGCTGATATGGCTGCGACGACCATGACCACAACCAACCGTGCTCTCACTGCCCCCATGCCAACCTCCTCGCGACGGCGTCGGGGCGGCCGAGCTACTGGACGGACGTGCTGGTTGGGTCGAGCCGCCGGCTGCGCTGTCGGATCGACTATAGCAGGTCTCGCCCTGGAGAACGCAAGTCAGAGCAGGGTTCTCCGTTGTCTGGAGCTCGTTCGGTGGGTCAGCTCGCGCGGGCGCCGGGGGGCTGCGCCGCGCTTCGATCCGCTTCGCCGTAGCTTCCGTAGGTCCCGCCGTAGGAGGCGTAGTAGTACGCGTAGCGGTCCTGCTCCAGATCCACGCGGTTGAGGACCGCGCCGGCGATCCGCACGCCTGCGCGCTGGAGCTGACGGATCGCGCCGACCACCATCTGGCGACGGACGCCACCAAAGCGCACCAGGAGCAGGACCATATCGGCATGGCGAGCCGTAACGACGGGGTCGACCACCGGCACCAACGGTGGGCAGTCGAGCAGGATCCAGTCGTAGCGTTCGCGCGCCTGGGCGATCAGCGCGTGGAAGCTGGACTTCTCGAACATCTCCGGAGGGTTGGGGGGCAACGGGCCGGAGGTCAGAACATCCAGATCTGCCAGGTCGGAAGGGGAGTGCAGCACCGCATCCAGGGTGTGGGTCCCGAGGGCCACCGAGGAGAGACCGGTGCGGTTGTCGCTCGCGACCGACCGGTGGAGAGTGGGCTTGCGGAGATCGGCGTCGATGACGAGGACCCGTTGGCCCGAGGCCGCCAGGACGCGGCCGAGGTTGACCGTGGTGGTGGTCTTGCCCTCCTGCTCCACAGTGGAGGTCACCACCACCACCTGCGCAGTCTCGTCGCGTGCGGCCACCATCAGCGCCGTTCGGAGACCGTGGTAGACCTCCCGTGCCGCCGAGCTCGCACCGTCGGTGTACTCAGGGATCACGGCCAGCACGTCGAGGCCCAGATGTCGCTCCACGTCCTCGGGTGTTCGCAGCGTCCGGTCGAGGTAGTCCAACGCGAGCACCAGGCCGACGGATCCGAACAGCCCGAGCACAAGGCCGAGGAACATCGTTCGCGGCACGTTGGGGCTGAATGGTGCGCCGGGAGGCACCGCAGGATCGATCACCCGGATGTTGTTGATCGCGACGGACGAGGAGATGTCGACCTCCTTCGACCGCGCGAGCATGTTCTCGTAAAAGCTCTTGTTCTGCTCGTACTCACGACGGAGCTTCTCGTACTCCATCGTCTGCTTGCTGAGCTCGATGGAGGCGTCCTTGAGCTGCTGGATGTTGCGATACAGCGACGCCTCGCGGTTGCTGCGCAGCTCGTAGTCGGTTTGCAGACCGCTGACGATGCTGCCGATCCGAGCCTCGATCTGATCATCTATACCCGCCATGGCGCCACGGAGGTCCTTGATGACCGGGTGCTCCTCCTTGTACACGGTGAGCTTCTCGGCGAGCTCGAGGTCGAGATCGGAACGACGATTCTGCAGCGACTGGATCGTCGAGTCCCCCCGCACCTCGGGCAGGTTGGCCGATGACAGCTCGTCTGCGCGCAGGCGCTCGAGCGTCGCAATCTTGGTTTCCAGCTGGATGCGATCCGCCTTGGCCTGCGCATACTCGGCGGTCAACGTGTTCACCTGCTCGGAGATCACGTTCTTGTCCTCGTCTGCGAACAGCAGCGCCCCTTTTCGCTCCTTGAACCGTGTCAGCTCCTCCTCGGAGCTTTGCAGCTGGAAGCGGAGAGGGTCCAGCTTCGACTGGATGACCTCGTACACCTGCTGCGTCCGCAGCAGGTTGTCCTCGATGTTGTAGCTGACGTACTCGTCCACGTAGAGGTTGAGCCACTCCGCGACCTGCGCCGGATCCCGCCCGGTCATGCTCAGCTCGATGACGTTGGTGTCCTCGATCGGCTCCACCTTGATCCGTCCCAGGAGCCCGGAGGCGCCTCCTGGAAGACCGAGACGCTCCGCCACTCGCCGCGCCAGCTCTCCGGTGCGCAGGACCTGCACCTGGTCCTTGACGAACGTCTTCATCTCCCAGTAGCTGGGACCCATGTTGACCTGGGTCTTGATGATCTGCGGCGCCCGCACCTCGAGGGCGACCTTGGCAACGGCCCGGTACCTCTTCGGTCGCGTGACGGCCCATGCGGTCGCCATCGCGACACAGACCAGCGTCACGACGGCGATGAGCCAACGGTGTGACCACACCAGATGGATGTACTCGGCGAGATCCACCTCCGGAGAGGCGTCGTCGCTCCAGTCGAGATGGGGCTCGCCGGTCCACGGGAGCTGATTGTTGCTGCCGACCGCTGGTGGTTGGATACGGTTCGGAAGTGGCGCCGTCGACATGCCCATCAGAATAGCACCAACCCCTCTGCCTCGGGGTGGGGGTCGGGCGGACGCGGCGGTGCGCTCAGCGCTCGCCGAGCACCGCTTCGACCGAGTGCTCGTGACCGTCCCGCTCGAACCGCACAACGACCGTATCACCAGGGGCACGCTCAGCGAGAAGTCGTGACATGGTGCGGAGATCGTCGATCGGATCGTCGTCGAGGCTGCGAAGAACATCGCCCGGCAGGATTCCTGCGGCTTCCGCAGCGGAGCCAGCAAGGACGGCAGCGACCCGGACGCCGGGACCCTCGAACGCGAAGTCGGGCATCGTTCCCAGGTTGGCTCGCCGCTCCTGACCCCTCGTCGCGGACTCTGGCGTGGCCGTGGCCTTTTGATCGGCGATGGTGACGGTCAGCGGCTCGCGTCGCCCGGCGAGGTAGGTCACCGCCTCGTGGGCCACCTCGGCGACGGTGACCAGACCATCGGTGTCGATCTTCTCCGGCGTGTCCGATGGCCGATGGTAATCCGCTGTCGGGCCGGTGAACAGCTGCACCGCGGGGATGCCGTGCTCGAGGCACGAGACCTGGTCGGAGGCATCCAGGGACTCCGTCACCACCGCGACGTCCGTACCGACGGTGTACCCCACTCCCATGAAGATAAAGCGCCACTCGCGGGCAGAGTCCGCATTCAGAGCGTACAGCTGACCGTCGGCGAGCCGACCGACCGTATCCAGGTTGACGCACGCGAACGGGACGGACTCCGGCGTCAGGCCATCGAGCAGGCGCCGCGATCCGATCCGGCCCGCTTCCTCACCGGTGACGGCTGCGATCAGCACGGGCCGCGCGGCCGGCGTCTGGACAAGCGTTCTCGCA
>CAZEJK010000035.1:18300-26940 GCA_964512045.1 uncultured Thermoanaerobaculia bacterium | reverse complement strand
CCTCCAGCAGAACCGCCACTCCGGACGCGTTGTCGTCCGCGCCCGGATGCAGCACGCCCTCGTTCCCGGCACGGACGTCGGGCCAGCCGTGACCGAGGTGATCGAGGTGGGCCATCAGGATCACGGGCTGGTTGGCGAGATCAGGCTCCGTCCCGGGGACGCGGGCCAGCAGGTTGGTCAGCTGTATGCGCTGATGACTGTCGGGTCGCTCCCACTGCCAGCTTTGACGGTAGCCCGTATCGCCACCGGGCTGCAAACCGATGGCAGCCAGCTCGCCAATGAGCCACTCAGTGGCGGTCTCGAGACCGTCGCTGCCGAGGCCCCTGCCGTCCATCTCCTCCGATGCGAGCGTGGAGATCGTGTCCAGCATCCGGTCGGCATCGAACGCAGGTGGCAGCTCGAGGAGTGGCTGGCGGGCCGGCATGCGCAGCTCGGGCATCGGATCGGGCGACAGCTGCCGAACGAGGGGCGAGTCGGTGACGGGCCATCGGCCCTTGGCCGTGTTGCTCGGCTCCCGTCCGGCGAACGTCAGCCACGAGTACTTGGAGTAGTGGGGGAGCTTGCGTGCCAGCCCGGGGATCGCTTCCACCGGCGCCGCCACCCACGCGACGGCGTCCTTTGACGCGTGCTCGGAGCGAGCGGTCAGCACAATCGAGCCGTCAGCACCAACCGCTGTGTCACCGATGCTGATGGTCATCCCTTCGCGCTCGACGCCATGGTCTGTCAGCCGCTCGAGGACCACAGGCGCCAGCGTGTTGTCGCGTCCCAGAAGCCAGACAGCGCCATCTGGAACAGAGTCGAGGTCCGAGTCCATCGCGACTCGAGGCGCCCCCTCCGGACCGTTCCAGGCCTCGGCGAGCTGTCGCCAGGCTGTCCGTTCCTCGCTCGATGCTGCTGCAGGGAGCACGTACAGCGGTTCGTCGCTGCCTTGCACGGTGGACAGGGCAGGGGGAACCTCCAGCGGGTCGATCCGCCGCATCAGGTCGAACTCGGGGTCCACGTCGAGACGCAGCGGTTGACCTGGACATTGAATCGTGGCGGTCACGGTTCTGCCGCGCATCCAGACCTCGTGCACGATCGGCTCGTCGCTCCCTTTGAACGATAGCGCAAGCGGTACCAGGAGCGGAAACGGTCGTGCGCTCTGAGTCTGGCGGAGCTGGACCTCCACGCTCCACGCGTTGTCCGCGTCGAGCTGTCGGCGGACGAAGGCGACCACGAGCTCCAGCTCCGGTGCGCCGGTACGGTGAGTCCACTCGTCGTAGAACGCGGGCCAGTCGTGAGGACCATCGGACAGGTGAGCGAAGGCGACCGCCACCTCGGCAAGCGATGCTCGCGAGAACATCTCGCTGCGCGCGAGCTCGTGCAGTGCATCGAGGAATGGGACGTCTCCGACTGCGCGACGGAGCATGTGGAAGACCATCATGCTCTTGCCGTAGCCCACCGCCTCGGAGGCGGCGGAGTGGCGGGATCGGAACTCGCTGACCGGGAAGTCCTCGGACTCGCGGACGAAATCTGCATACTTCTGCAGGGTCGTGCGCCGGTGCAGGTGACCTTCGCCACGCTGCTCGGCAAAGGTGTGGTCGGCCATGTAGGCCGTCAGCCCTTCGCACCAGTTGCCTGAGGAGTAGTCCACGTACACCGAGTTTCCCCACCAGCTGTGCAGAATCTCGTGGGGGTACGACGACGTGAGGATCCACGGGAAGCGGAGGATCTTCTCTCCGAGCAGCGTGAAGCCCGGCATCCCGTAACCCGTCTCCCAGAAGTTCTCCACGACAGCGAACGACGCGTACGGGTACGGCGGGAGTGCGCGTTCGTACATCTTCAGGTAGCGCTCCGTTGCCTCGAGGTAGCGATGGGCAAGCGCTGCGTCAGGAGTCCGGAGGAACGCGTACAGCGTCGTGTCGCCTGCCTGACGCTGGTACTCGGTCCACGGTCCCGCAACGAGGTAGATCTCTTCGGTGGGATGGGCACACCGCCACGTCGTCATCCCCGCCTCCGGGTCGTGCGTGATGCGCTCCCCTTGAGAGACGACACCGTAGCCGTCCGGGAGGTGGTGGACCGTCAGCTCGAAGGTCACCAGGCCTTCGGAGAATGTTGGAACCCAGAACGTCGTACCTGCGAGAAAGACCCCGTCGGTTCCGATGAGCCCCGGTGTCTCCGTGAAGCTGCGCTGGTACTCCTCGCCCGAGACGCTCAGGGGGTGGTGGATCGTGCCGCTGTAGACGAGCTCGAGCGGGTCCGCGCTGTCACCGGTCTCACCGCCGTCGGTGGGGACGAGCTTCCAGCCGCTCACCGGGACCTCCGGCGTCGAGAGAGAGGACGCGTTCAGACCCAGGAACGTACCGTCTGTGCGCGCGGCCTCCGGCTGCAACGTCCAGCCATCACTCAGCAGTGACGGCGTCAGCGACTCGTGCAGCACGAAGCGGAGCGAGCCGTCCGAGTCGTGGGCCCAGCCATCCGGCAGTGTGATGCGGTCGTGCACCTCGAGCCTGTGCTCGGCGAGGTTCAGCTCCACCTCGAGGTCATGGTGCACCCCGGCGCTGGCTGCCGCCACGGCTGTCAGTACAACGATCAACGAGCATCCGGCGCCGATCGATAGTGTGCGCATCCAGCCACCTCCGCGGCGCATTGTACCTGGGCGATCCGCTCGAGGACGCCGTGGTCTCGGAGACGACTCGGATCAGCGGATCAGCTCTGCCGTGCGCATCCACTCGACACAGTCAGCAACCATGTCGATCAGCGCCACCGGCGAGTACTCGATGTCACGGACAGCCCGGGTGGAGGCGCACTGCCAGCGAGCCGTGACCAGGGCCACCTTCTCAGGCGTCAGCTGTGGCTCCGAGCCGGTGACACGAGAGAACCAATCGGAAAGGCGAGCGAGCGAGCGCAGGGCGAACGCCGGTGTCGGCCGCCGGGGAACCGGGCGTGCGAGGGCGCGACCGATCAGCCGGATGAGCTCCAGATAGCTCGCATCGGAACCCCCGAGCAGGTAGTTGGCGCCGCGCTGTGCCTTCTCGAACGCAACCACGTGCGCCTGGGCGACGGCCTGGGCAGCGCAGAACGATCCCGACCCGGGAGGGGCGCCCGGTAGCCGGCCGGCGTGGACCATCGCAATCAGCTGGGACCAGTTGTGACGGTCGTACGGTCCGATCACATTCGCCGGGTTGAGGATGACTGCGTCGAGGCCCCTCTCGACTCCGGCGCGCACCTCGTCCTCGGCCAGCGCCTTGGTCCGAAAGTAGTTGATCCACGAGGCGTGGCCGCGCTGCGGTGTGGCCTCGGTGACCGTAGTCTCCGAGAGACCGAAGGCCGCGATCGAGGAGGTGTGCACCATGCGTCGCACCGACCGGCGGAGACCCAGCTCGACGACGTTGCGAGTCCCGTGGACGTTGACACGGGTCTGCCGAGCGTTGTTGGCGCGCCACATGTTGGTGTCGCCGGCCAGATGGTAGATGGCATCGATGTGCTGCGGCGCCGCGCTGTGAAGCGAGTCCGCGTCGGTGATGTCGCCCGGTACCAGAGTCACAGAGCGCTCGTGGAGCCCATCGAGTCGCGACGAGGGCCGGTGCAACGCCACGACCTCCCATCGGGCCTCGAGGAGCGCATCGATGACATGCAGCCCCAAGAACCCGGTCCCACCGGTAACGAAGGCGACGTTCGCCATGACGGCTCATGGTACCGCGATTCGGCCCGAAGGAAGCAGAGGAGCCAGAGTCTTCGGAGTGCAGCGAGCCATGCTAGTCTTCGCTCAGGATGAGCGAGGCTGGTGGGAGCGAGAGCAGAGTGTACCTGACGGTGGTTGTCCCGGTTTTCAACGAGCGCGACAACCTGGACGCACTCGTCCATCGCCTGAGCGATGCTCTCGCGGGCCTCCAACGTTCATGGCAGCTGCTCATCGTGGACGATGGCTCCACCGACGGCTCCGGCGAGCTGCTGGACAACCTGGCGCGGGATCGCAGCTGGCTACGGGTCCTCCACTTCGAAGCGAACTGCGGGCAGTCCGCGGCGTTGGACGCCGGGTTCCGTCACAGCACGGGCGAGCTGGTTGCGATCCTCGATGCCGATCTCCAGACCTACCCGGAGGACCTCCCCGGGATGATCGACGAGCTGGAGGCCAGCGGTGTGGACGCTGTGGTGGGGATCCGAGCCCGGCGACGGGATACGTGGTGGCGACGGTTCAGCTCTCGGTTCGCCAACGGAGTCCGGAACTGGCTCACCCGCGAGGACATCACCGACACCGGCTGCCCGATCAAGGTGTTTCGCGGCGATGCTGTACGGTCACTGGCTCTGTTCGACGGGATGCACCGCTTCGTGCCCACCTTGATGAAAATGCACGGGTTCACGGTCCGGCAACGACCGGTACGGCACACCCGACGAGTCGCCGGCACGAGCAAGTACGGCACCTGGGATCGGGCGTTTCGCGGTCTTCGCGATGCGCTGGCCGTGCGCTGGATGCAGGAACGACTGCTGCGCTGGCGGCTCCGCGGTTGATCTGCCAGACGATTGGACAGCGAGCGGCGCCGGACCTACCATCTTCGAGGGAGGACACGAGATGAGTCGTCCTGGGCGGGCTCTGCCACGAAGGATCCGTCAGGCTTTCGATGCGTTCAGCGTTCTTGCAAGTGCAGAGGGAGAAGGCGCGGCCGATGCGGTACGCCGTTTTCGGCAGCGCTACTCCGAGCTCGAGCGCGAGGACCGTCGAGCGCTGTTCGTGGCGTTGGTCAGCGAGCTGGAGGTGTCCAGAGAGCAGGTGGTGCCCACGCTCCATGAGATCCTCGGTACACCTGCAACCGACGGTCCCGGCTGGAGCCGCGCTTTGGGCGCCCTTCGCCGTACGGTCGTGTCTCCCCGCCAGGCTGCGTTGCGGACCCTGCTCGAGGCCCATGGGGGCATGGGATTCGTCGTCGAGCTTCGCGCCGAGGTTCTCGATGTCCTGCGCAGCGGCGAAGACGCCGTCGAGCCCCTCGATCGGGATATCGTGGAGCTTCTGGAGGACTGGTTCCATCACGGCTTCCTTCGCCTGGAGGAGATCGATCAGCGCTCGCCGTTCCGCACCATCCGGTTTCTCAAGGAGCACGAGATGGTGCATCCGATGGTGGCGTTGGAGGACATGGGCCGCCGGCTCGGCGCCGACCGCCGGTGCTTCGCTCTGACGCACTGCGTCATGCCCGACGAGCCGGTCGTCTTCATCGAGGTGGCGCTCAGCCGCGGCTTGGTGCGATCGATCCACGAGATCATCGACGAGACCGGGGACGACCGTGTGGGCGCCAGTCGCAAGAGCCCGGATACCGCAATCTTCTACTCGATCAACAGCACGCAGAACGGGCTGGCTGGCCTGGGTCTGGGAACGGTGCTGGTGTACCAGGTGACGGATGCCCTCAAGCACAGCACCAAGGGGCTGCGGACTTTTGCCACCCTCAGCCCGATTCCCGGCTTCTGGCCGCGCTATCTCCGCCCGATCTTGGCGGGCACGGCACACGGGTTCAGCCTGACTCGAGACTCCGTCATCGAGCAGTTCGGAGAGCGCAATCTGCAGGCGTTGAGGCGGTGCTACGAGGAGCGCAACGGTCAACCCATGGACGATCCGGCCTCGATGCTGCTCGCTCTCCTCGACGATCCGACGTGGCCGGACGATCCAGAGCTCTGCAGGTGGCTTGCCGGTCCGTTGACGCAGCTCGGCTACCTCTACCTGACGCAGGAGAAGGACCGGCGCGGTCGCCCGCGCAACCCTGTCGCCAACTTCCATTTAGGGAACGGAGCGACGGTACGGGCGCGGAATGTGAACTTTCTGGCCAACACCTCCGAGCGGGGCACGCAGGAGTCGTGCACGCTGATGGTCAACTACGTCTACTCGAGCACCTGGTACCAGCAGATCGGACGAACGGTCCAATCGCTGCTACCGTGGGGACGCGAACGTCTCGGTTGAGCTGGTCTGTCCGCACGGCGGGAAGACCATCGCGCCGAGAGCTGCTCTCATGAGCTGTACAGTAGGGAGAACTCATGGACACACACACCCTGAAGCGACGCCGCAGCACCTTGCGTACCGACCTGAACGGTGGCGCCATCGTGCTGCTCGGCAACACCGACGCCTCGCGAAACTACGTCGACAATGTCTACCCGTTCCGACAGGACTCGCACTTCCTGTACTTCGTGGGTGCTGACCGGCACGGCCTCGCGCTGGTGATCGATCCGGACGGCAGGGAGGTGCTCTACGGACCGCCCGAAGACCCGGGAGAGCTGATCTGGACCGGCCCGCAGACGCCGTTGGAGGAGTACGCGCGTGCCGGAGGCGTTGCCGAATGCGCTGATATCGCGACGCTTGCTGAGGCGCTCCGTTCACTTCGAGAGCGCGGGGTCGATCTGCGTTACCTGCCACCGTACCGCGGCGATCGAACGGTGCAGCTGGCACGGCTCCTCGAATGCGACATCGCTGAGGTGGAACGTGGTGCGTGCCCGGAGCTGGTACGGGCCGTCGTTCGGCAACGGTCGATCAAGAGCGAGGAAGAGATCTCCGAGATCGAGGCGGCTCTCGAGGTCACCGCCCAGATGTACGCCGCATCGATGGCGCACGCAGCGCCCGGCCGGACCGAGGCGGAGGTCCTCGCAGCGCACATCCATCCGGCAGTCGCGCGCGAGCTGCAGCAGTCGTTTCCCCCGATCGTGACGGTACACGGCGAGGTGCTGCACAACACCTCCTACGCGCATCGCCTCGAGGCGGGGGATCTGATGTTGATCGACTCCGGTGCCGAGTCGGGACTCCGGTATGCCTCGGATATCACGCGGACGTTCCCGGTTTCCGGGAGGTTCACCAGCGAGCAGCGCGCGGTGTACGAGATCGTGCTGGATGCGCAGAAGGAGGCGATCGCAACGGCCGGACCCGGAGTCACCAACCGTACGGTGCACCTTGCCGCGGCCCGCGTGATCGCCGCTGGGCTGATCGAGCTCGGTCTTCTCGAGGGAGATATCGACGATGTGGTGGCAGCCGGAGCACACGCCCTGTTCTTCCCACACGGCGTTGGCCACATGATGGGTCTCGATGTCCACGACATGGAGGACCTCGGTGATGTGGTCGGCTACTCGGAAGGCGAGCGGCGATCGAGCCAGTTCGGGCTGGCGGCGTTGCGGCTGGCACGTGAGCTCGAACCGGGCTTCGTCATCACCATCGAGCCCGGCATCTACTTCATCCCGGCGCTCATCGATCTGTGGGCGGGCGAGGGTCGACTGCGCGACTTCATCCGTTACGACCGCCTCGAGCCGTACCGGAGCTTCGGCGGCATCCGGATCGAGGACGACGTCCTGATCACAGGTGAGGGTCGAAGAGTCCTTGGTCCTGGTGTGCCAAAAGAGGTGCAGGACGTCGAGGCTGCGCTCGGCAGCTAACGCGGCCGCGGGCCGCAACCAAAGTGATGCTCCGAAGGTGCCGGTCCCGCGCCCGCGTAGGTGTAAGGTATTTGCGGTTGGGTATGAGCTCCCCCGCCCACTCATCGGCCCTTGCAGCGAGAGCCTCCCACCTTTCGACCCTGGCTGGAGCTCGCAGAGCAGGTTGCGGGGCGGGCGGCATTGAGAACTGAGAACTGAGAACTAAGAACTCAACCCAGGCGCTTTGCTTCGAATTTTCGAAGATCCGGCTCCGTGAGCCGCTAACAACGCGGACCGGACCGCAACGTGCCCGGGCTCACACGATCATCCGTCCGAGCTCTCGACGCGCCGGCTCCAGCGACCTACATTGGGAGCATGACGCGACGGTACGCGTGACAACCTGAGAGATGATGCGTAGGGGAGCTTGCAGCCGTGTGTGGACGATCCAACATGTGGGTGGTGGTGCTTGCTGCCGGTTGGGGCCGGCGGCTGCAGCCGCTGACCACGGACTCGTTCGGGCGGATCGTTCCCAAGCAGTTCTGCTCGTTCGGCGGACGACGACCGCTGTTACGAATGGCGCTGGAGAGGGCGTGGGCGGTGTCCGTGCCGACCCGGACTCTGACGGTTGTTTCCGCTCATCACCGCTACTGGTGGCAGCATCTGCTCTCTGATGTTCCTGCGCAGACAGTCGTCGAGGAACCCAGGCAGCGGGGCACGGCGTGCGGGCTGCTTCTGCCGCTGCTCAGGATCCTCGCCCGCGATCCTGACGCCGTCGTGGTGGTGATGCCGGCAGATCACTGGGTGGAGGACGAGCGGACATGGGTGGCCGCATTGCGAGAGGCGTCGGAGGCGAGCGATGCGAGGGCGTCCGAGGTTCTGTTGGTTGGTGCGCCTCCGACCCACGCCGACCCAGGCTATGGATGGATCCAACCGGGCCCGCCTGCACCAGACGGTCGGCTGCGCGCGGTCACGGAGTTTTACGAGAAGCCGTCGACAGCGGAGGCCGACCGCCTGTACGCCTCGGGCGCGCTCTGGAGCACGTTCATCAGCGTGGCGCCGGCAAAGGTCCTGCTCGAGCTCTACTTCGAGGCGTTGCCGCAGCTCACGCGAGACATGGTGCTGACGTTTGCCACTGGCGCCCGCGGATGGGTCAGCTCCGCCCTGCCACGGCTGTATGATCGACTCCCGTGGAGCGATCTCTCCAGCGAGCTGCTGGCCAAGGTCTCGCATGCGCTACGGGTGCTGCCGGCGCCGCCTTGTGGCTGGACCGATCTGGGCACC
>CAZEJK010000035.1:0-18290 GCA_964512045.1 uncultured Thermoanaerobaculia bacterium | reverse complement strand
CGTTGCTGGCCGACAGCGACCTCGCCCACCTGCTGGGCACCGTCGAGCGGGTCCAGGCGTGCTGGGAGCGAACAGGGCATCTCCTCCCGTCCACCGACGACGTGGCAGACCGCTTTCGGGCCCCGATCGATCTGGCGCAGAGTGCAGCACGGATGCACCTGCAACGGTCGCACGAGCCCTCGGTGTCACTGTCAGACCCGAGGGCTCGCGAGATCTCGGCCACGTCTTCCACAGCCTGAGATCTCAACGTGTCGTGGCGACGATCCGCTCTGCCTGCGCGCGCTGGCGGTGAAGCGACTCGGCCAGGGCGAGCTGACACCGGCCGCGATGGAGGTTGTGGCTGCCTGCAACCGGGAAGCGGCCACGATCCTCGCGAAAGTACGAGGCGTCGACGGCATCCGTACAGAATCGGGCCGACAGCTCAAGGCAGATGGTCTCGATCGTGGGCACGAGGGCGGCGCGCTCATCAGGTGACAGACCGGGACCGGTCGTACACCAGCCCCTCAGAGCGCTTTCGAAGAGCTCCAGGGAGAAGCGCGTGGTCTCCGGCCGGTCTTCGCCTGCCGGGTTGCACCAGCTCCGCCATGCATCGCCGAGCTCCACCGGCACAGGGAGGGGGCCAACGGTGTCGAGGTCAATCAACGCAACGGCCTCGTCCGAGCGGGCGGAGAAGCGGATGTTCGAGACCTTGAGGTCGCCGTGGCCGTACCGCAGGGGACATTGAGGCGCTGGCTCGAGTGCCCTCCATGCTGCGAGAACGCGCTCTCCGAGCTGACGGATGTCAGGCTCCAACGGGTTGCCTGCAAGCCGGGCCAACGCCGCTTCCAGCTCCTCCATTCGTGCCGGGGTGTCATGGATCGCTCGCCGTGGAGCTTGAAACCGATAGGACCAGTCTTCCAGTGCTGAGTGGAAGCTCCCCACAAGCCGCCCGCATGAGACCGCCGCTTCGGTCGACGGTAGCTGATGGAGCGTTCGTCCGGCAATGTAGGTCTGCACTCGCCAGCACCCGTGAACCGAATCATCGATCCACAGTGAACCGCCGCGGGCAGGTACGAGTCGAGGGGTCGTGATACCGATGGCTACCAGCCGACGGGTCACGGCATCGATGTCACTGTGGATCCTCGGGTCGAAGATCGGGCTGACCCATTGGAGAACATGGCTGGGCGGCGCGCCGAGCGTCCACGTGTGGTTGATCAGGCCGCCGGCCACAACCACCACCGGCGCGTCTGCGAGCTCTGGCCAGTGGGTCGCCACGACGATGCGCGGAGTGAGGCTCGTGCTCTCTGAGTGGGTGTGACCCGCGGCGTGCATTCGAGCTTCCTCTACCCGCGCATGCCCGACGCGCCGCTGGAACGGGGAGTGGACGTCACCTCCGCGGCGTGCGCAGCACAGAACGAGGCGACTCCCTCGCGACCCATGTACCGCGTGAGGATCCGGGGCTCGGTCTGTCGCAGATCGACCATGACCAGCACGTCCAGAACGTTCGAGAACTCCGCATCGACGTTGAACGCCAGCTGGCGTCCCCCGAGCTTCAGGTACTGGCGGAGCAGCACTGGTACGCCTTTGCGGTCGTCTTCAATCTCGGCGATGAGCTCGGACAGCTCGTCTACGGCGGAGGGGAGCGACCGAATCGGAAGTCGACCCCGTTGCAGGGGGGATCGCGGACGCACCCAACGGCCCCACGGATGAGCGAACCGGTTCTGGCGCAGGAACTCGGCGATCAAGCGGTGTGAGATACAGCGGTAGTCCGCGGAGATGCTCACCGGACCGAACAGCGTCGTGTAGCGGGGGTTGCGAACAACGAGCTCACCGATGCCGCGCCACAGGAGGAGGAGCCCCGCGTAGCTCTTCTGATATCCCTCTGCGATGAACGAGCGCCCCATCTCCAGGGCTGGGCCCATCCGTTCGAACAGGGCCTTGCGGTATGTGAACAGGCTCGAGCTGTACAGACCGTCGATCCCCTTGCTGGCAAGGATCGTATCGGTGGGTCCGAGGCGATAGGCGCCTGCCACTGCCCGGTTGTCCGCGTCCCAGATGAATAGATGCAGGTAGGTGCGGTCGAAGCGATCGAGATCGCTTTCACGGCCCGTTCCTTCGCCGACCGCACGAAACGTCACCTCGCGCAGTCGTCCGATCTCGCGAAGAACCCTCGGAATCGCATCGGCCGATGCCACCATGACCTCGAGGCTGCCGCTGACGACGAGCCTCGCTTCTGATGGCAGCCGGGCCACATCCTCGGCGAGGAGGGCGGGATCGACCGCGGCCACGATCGGAGCCGCGTCCTCGGGTGTCCGGCGAGGCTGTACCGGCGGCTTCGCAAACGCCTCGTCACGGGCGCGAAGGAGGAACGTCCGGCCTCTCACGAACGCCGTCGCATCCTCGTCGGAAGGAAAGGCTGCCATCCTGCGTGCCGCGATCGGTGTACCGATCCGGATCTCCAGCGGACGGTTGCGACGAGCGAGGAGCTGCCGCGGCAGCAGGAAGGTCCGGAGCCAGGGGCTGATCATGCCGGCCAGGTGGAACCCGATCCGGTTGCGGCCGGGGAAGTACACCGGCACGGTGGTGGCCCCGGCGCGTCGGATCAGCCGAGCAGTGGCCGGACTCCACGGCGCTTCGACGATGCGACCGGAGCGGGGCTGGAACGCGGCCACCTCTCCAGCCGGGAAGGTGGCGAGGAGGTGACCTTCCATGAGCCACTGCAGGGACTGGCGCAGGCCGGCGCGGTTGAGCCGGTGTGCGGACCTTCCACCGAACGGGTCGACGAGGAAGAAGATCGGCCGTAGCTCGGGAATGCGTCCGAGGAGCCTGTTGGCAAGAATGCGAACGTCCTCGCGAACCTGGCTCAGAATAGCGGCCAGGGCGAGGCCCTCGACAGCGCCGAACGGATGGTTGGCGACGAGCACGACGGGTCCGCTGCGGGGTATCGAGGTCAGCTGACCATCGATGTGCAACGAGACGCCGAAGGTATGGAGCACGGCGCGAGCGAACTCGTCCGAAGCGTGCGGAAGTGGCTCGTTCTCATAGGCTGCAGCGAGGGTCCGCAGCCCACTGGTCCGATCGAGAGCGGACACCAGAAGACGGCGCAGCGGGCCTGAGCTGTCGTGTGGATCACCGCCGAACGAGAGGACTCCAATCCGGTCGATCGGCTCCATCAGTCGCCCCTCGGGTACGCCTTCGCCAGCTGCCGGTAGGCCAGCACGTCACGCAGGAAGGACAGGATCGTGACGGGCTGAAACCCCTGCTTCCGGTTCTCGTGACCGATCTCGAACAGCGTACGGAACTGGTGAAACAGGGACCGGTAGGACGGGATGAGGCGCGCGTCGGCATCCCAGATGTGCGTGGCCTCCGCTCCGGCGCCGTTGATCTCGACAACTCGAAAGCCCTCGCCGGCCAGGAAGGCCTCGAGAGAGGAGAACCGGATGTCGAAGCGGCCGAAGTAGAAGTGTGGTATGGAGCCCGCGATCTCCTCGATCCGTTGCCGGAGTGTGTCGGTCATCAGGCGGTTGCCGTCCTTGAAGACTGCGCCCTGACAGTGGTTGCCGGCAAAGACCAGCGGTACCGTTTCGCCGTCGGCCAGCACGCGCGAAAGCGCGCTCGCATGGCGCGCACGATAGATCCTCCGAAGCCTTCGCGCACGAGGATCTGCGTCGATCAGCTGCGCGAGGGTGTCCCGACCGTTGCCCATGACCTCGGGAAACAGCTTGAGAGTCAGAGACACGATCTCACCGCGCTCGGACCCCGGTCTCCTCCAGTACAGGACGCCAGCTTCCTGTGCTCGCTGAACATCGACCGGGAGATGTGGTGCGATCGATGGGGATGTCTCCTGGTGGCTGTGACCGGCGAAGAACGCTTCGTCGACCAGCTCTTGAACGATCAGTCGCTGACCCGAGGGAAACTGCTGAAGGTACTCGTGCAGCTCCTGCGGGCGTGCGATGCGCCGTACACCCGCTCCTCGTTGACCGATGTCGGGTTTCACCACGAACGGAAGCTTGAGGGCCGCATCACGCGCTGCTCGCAGCACCTGGTGACGGAAGGCGTCTTCGTCGATATCGTGCACCTTCTGAACGGCAACGTAGCGAGCAATCCAGTTACGGCTCGCGAGTGGCACGAGGTCCAGTATGGCTGACTTCGACTCGCCGATCAGGCCTCCGGCGTAGATGGACGGGTTGGCAGCAGTCGGCACGAGCGGATGACGGAACCTCATGGCGAGCCACGCGTAGTACGCGGCCACCGGCAGGTAGAAGAGCCATGGCGGCCACAGCTCGAAGCGCGACAGTACCCTCGGCTGCGGCTCGCGCCGATCCAGATGTCGGGCGGCGGATCGTTGGATGATCACGAGCAGCACGACGGCTGCCGCCGCCACTGGCCATCGCGCGGACCCCAAGAGAGGCAGGACCGAGGTTCCGACGGCGACCGTGAGCTGCAGCAGGAGAAACGTCCAGACCATCGACGCCGCCACGGCGACGAGTATGAAGCGCCGAACGGGAGCCTGAAGCATGCCGGCGCTGAGGTAGGTCGGCAGCCGCATTCCCGGTACGAAGCGGGAGACCACCATCGCCAGAATCAGGTTCGTGTCGAACCACCTTCGGGCACGCTCGAACCGGCACGGATCGATCAGCTGTCGTCGCACGATCTGCGGTCCTGCAAGGCGCCCCAGGAGGTAGAGCCCGAGATCACCGCTGGCGATGCCCGCCGAGAGACCCACGTAGGCGGTGAGGAACGCCATCCTCCCGTCCGCCACCAGGAGTCCTGCCGCCACGGTGGTGGGATCCTCCAGGACGAAGGTCGCAACAGCAGCTGCGAACGCTTGCAGTACGGGGTTGCTCCCCGCGGCCGCAAGCCACAGGGCCGGAGTCACCGCACGGTCTCCGGCGGATCCAGCTCGTCCAGCGCCTCGGGTGGCAAGTGGCCGAGCATGACCATCTTGCGGATGTAGGCGGCTTCTCGGCGTCGGTTCAGGTCGCTCCACTCGTCGCGCGTCGCGGCCAGCTCCTCTTCGAGCCGTGCCCTGCTCTCATCTCTGGTTACGGTCTTCAGCTCGCGCCGGATCTCCACGCCTCGCTGCCGGATCTGACGCATGGCAGCCAGCACGGCCAGCTCCTCGTTCGTCACGTACGCCGTCGGAGAGCACGCTGCTCCCTTCTCGGCCTGGTCGGTGTCGAGTACCGGCAAGGGCTTCGCTTCATCGCTCATGGCGGAAGAGTACCAGAACCTCCGGGCTGCCAGTCGTGCTAGTCTTGGGCCGTGGCTACGCAGGAACGGGAGAACGGTCGCACCGACATCGAGCGTCAGGACGCGATTCTCGCAATCGTCGAGACCGTCACCGGAGCGTCGAGAGAGCAGATTCTCGAGGTGTTTGCCGACTATCCTGGGAAGCTCAGAGATTTCAAGAACGAGGTGTTGGAGGGTGGCGTCCTGTGGCTCCGGCTGCGTCGACACGTCCGTAGGAGCTGAGGGGCGCCGGACTGGGAAGCAGCGGACCTTCGGTTCGGACTGTGTGGGGTGGTGACGAACGGAGTCCGGAGTGTGTGAAACGCCTTCAGGAGCAGCATCAGGTGTGGGCTCGCCTCGTCAGAGCCGCGACTTGCTCGTGCGCATGGGCGACCTGATCGAAGCTGTCAACGCCATCGAGTTCCAGGTGAGTGATCGTCCGGGCGCGCTGTCACTGGCCGCCATCTCGGCGCCGACGATACGAGCGACGGTCGCACGCGCCGTGGCGGTACTCGACGTTGTCGAGAGGTACTACCCCGATGTTGTCGATCCCGAGACCGCGGAGACGCTGTTCGACATCGGGGCGATGATCTCCGCCGAGATGGCGGCTCGCGAGATTACGGACCTCGCATTCGTCGCCCGAAGGGAGCTGAACCGTTGCCGAGAGCGGCTGGACCGCTCGATCGCGGCGGAGGATCTGGTGGCCATGGTCTCGAGCTGCGATGCCGCCATCAGGCGAGTTCGCAGGGCTCTGATTCCGATCGAAGGCGCAATGTGCGAGTTTCACGGCGTTGAGCCGCCGATGCGACGCTGGGTCGACCTGGAGGTCTCGCTGCGCGTGCGCCGTCTGTATGCGCAGTTCAGTCGCGCAGTGGTAGCGGTGGCCGACGATACCGTGCAGCTGGAGATCCGACTGGCGTTTCTTGCCAGCAGGATGTCGAACATCCGTTCGTCGGACCTCTACTCCTGTCTGCGCATCGAGGACCGCTTGGAGATGCAGAAGCTGTTCTCCCGCATCGTGCGCTGGTTGGACTCCGGTGACGACCGTCAGTCGTCTCGTGGCTTCGAGCTATGGCAGGACGTGAAGACGTTTGCAGCACTCCTTCTGGAAGTGAACAACCGCCAGGAGCTGCGGGAGCACGACCGGAAGGTGACATGCAAGGCCGTGCACAGACTGTTCGTGAACGATACCCAAGAGAGGAACGTTCCAGAAGATCTTCGTCTGGAGCTGCAGACCGTGTTGGGGAGAGACGAAGAGCTTGATGCCTGCATCCTGTGCGGGAGGGAGCTGACCGGCGAGCGCCTCGAGCTGCCGCTCCGGCGCGTCTGTGATCAGCTTTCCGCACCCATTGATTGACTGAGACAACGACTGTGACGGTCGCTTCGCCACAGGGTTCACATCGGGGCGACGGAGATGACGTCGGCGGCTTCGACTGGAGGGGAGCTCTGCAGATGGTGGAGTCGTTCGAACGGAATCTGGAGGAGAGATTGGACGACCCGCGGATCGAACTGCGTTCCCGAGCAGGCCGAGATCTCCTCCACAGCGCTGGTGATCGAACGCGCCTGGCGGTAGGGACGGTCGCTCGTCATCGCGTCGAGTGCGTCGGCGACCGAGAAGACCCGGGCTCCGAGCGGAATCCGTTCACCACTAAGGCCCCGGGGGTACCCGGCGCCATCCCATCGCTCGTGGTGGCAGAGCACGACCTGACTGGCGCCCTTCAACATGCGGATACCGTGCAAGATCTTGTGGCCAATCTCGGGATGCCGGCGCATCAGCGCCCACTCCTGTCGGTCGAGCGGACCGGGCTTCAGCAGCACTTCGTCCGGAATGCCGATCTTGCCAATATCGTGGATCAATGCGCCCCGCGCCAGCTCCTCTCGCTGACGCGCCGAGATCCCGAGTGTGTCAGCAAGCACCAGTGTGAACCCCACCACGCGGGAGGAGTGATCTCCGGTCTCATGCTCGCGTGCGTCAAGGGCTCGCATCAGCGCTTGCAGCGTCTGACCGTAGGCTAGGGAGACCTCTCGATAGGCATCCCGCAGCTCCTGGGTCGCCTCGCGCACGCGCCGCTCCAGGTCGCGCTGGTATGCCCGGTTCTCCAGGACTAGGCGGCGATGGTCGAGCGCCCGGCGCACGGAGCCGAACAGGTTCGCGAGCCGAACTGGCTTGGTCAGATAGTCGGATGCGCCGTTGCGCAGGCACTCGATCGCGGTGTCCAGCTGTGCGAAGGCGGTCATCATGATGACGGCCGCGTCCGGATACTGCTCTCGCAGCTGATGGAGCAGCCAGACTCCGTCGTGACCTGGCATGTTGATGTCCGTGATGACCAGCGCGGTGGGGTTCGAGCCGAGGAACTCCAGGGCCGCTGTGGCGTCCGCCGCACTTTGCGCCGCAAAGCCCTGCGTGGACAAAGCTCGGGCCACACCTTCGCGCACCGCAGCCTCGTCATCAACAACCAGGATCAGGGGATCTTCGAGAGTCGACGGCTCCAGGATCGGCGAGGATGCGCTCGGCGCCCAGTCCTTCATACAGCACCCAGTATCACCGAGGACCATCCAGTCAGCAAGGGGCGGATCGATCGAGTACCATGAGCCCATGACCGGCAGTACCTGCGAGATCAGCGTCCTGGCGTGTCCGCACTGCCACGGCGGTCTGCGATCGAACGCATCGAGCTGGCACTGTCCGTCGTGCGCCGTCGACTTCCCTGTTGATGACGGCGTTGCCGACTTCGCCGGCGGTGAGCGGTACGACCATTGGTCTGACAACGACGTTCTCGCCGAGCACCAAGAGGCAGCACTCGCTCACGAGGATCGTGGGACCCGAGAGCGCATCGAGCTGTTCTACGGTCCACGTCTCGAGCGGCTGGGTGGAAAGCTTCGGGTTCTCGACTGCGGCTGCGGGAACGGAGTGTCGGTCGACCTGTTGAACGCTGCTGGCTGGGAGGCCTGGGGCAACGATCTGTCTGCTTTGCGCAGGTGGCAATGGCGTCAGCGGAGCTCGCGTGAGCGTCTGGTCGTGGCGGACGGCGGAAAGCTGCCGTTCGCGACGGGGGCGTTTGACGTGGTGCTGTCGTCCGGAGTGCTGGAGCATATCGGTGTCGAGGAGTCGGCGGACACCCAGTACACCGTCCGTCCTCGAGCCGACCAGGTGAGCCAACGGCAGCGGTTCCTCGCCGAGCTGGTGCGCGTGGCGCACCCGGCGACCGGGATGGTCTGGCTCGACTTCCCGAACGGCCGGTTCCCGATCGACTTCTGGCACGGTCTGACGCCTGGTGGGGCTCGATGGCACCTGCCCTGGGAGCGGTTCCTGCTCTCGTTCGCGGAGGTGCGCCGTCTTGTCCGGGCGGTGGCGCCCCAGTGGCGTGTGCAGGCACTCTCGCCCGCCGGAAGGCTGCAGTTCGCCCAGGTCGGTCGACACTGGTATGGACGCCTCCTCGCCAAGCCCGCGGGCGCCTGGCTCAAAGCGATGGAGCGGCCAGGCCTTCGGTGGCTCGCCGGAAGCTGGCTGAACCCGTATCTTGTTCTCGAGCTCCGCCCGACTAACCGCGAAGCGCATTGATGAGCACCCCCGGCATCTTCAGCGGCGATGGGTCGGCCTCGAAGTGTGTGATCTTGCGCGCGAGCCGGTGCGCGGTGTCGTGTCCGAGCATCCAGGGGGGGGTGGGCCAGACCCGAAACGGCCCGCGCACGACGGTCTTTTGAGGCCGGTCGAACATCAGCGTGTTGTGCACGACGCCGCGGCCGGACTGGATGTCCGTGATCTCGTGACCGGGGAATGCGCCCCATGTCGTGGTCCCCATTCCGTAGCCCACGGCGGGCCAGTGGTTGATCGCCACCGTACCGTAGCGCAGACGAGCCACCGCGCGATCGAGGGCGGCCGCCACCTCGGGGTCGCGCAGCGAGCGTGGATGGATGATGATGGAGGCGCTCAGCGTGCCCCAGACGTGGTTATTCACGAACTCCGTTGCCTGCTCGAGGAACGTCACCGGGTCGTCGGCATCGAGCCCGGTCTCTGCGAACACACCACAGAACGCTTCGCTGCGAAAGCAGATATCGTCCGTTCGGTGTGGCGAGACGTCCTCGATAAGGGCCCATGGAAGGACACGGCCGCTCTGCTCTCCGACCGTTCGGAGGTCTGGATGAGCCTCGGCGAACATCGCGAAACGGTCGATGGCGCCAGGGTAGTAGGCAAGCCGTTGCGGCGCTGCATCCAGTGCTTGGGTGATCGCGTCGCGCAGATGCGACCTCCAGAACCAGCTCTTGCGCGTGACCAGCACACGAGCAGCGTTGCAGTTGAAGCCCGCGTTGTTGGTGAGCTGCGAGGCCAGGTTGACACCCTGATAACGGACATCCTCGAGGCTCCAGGGACCCGGTACCACGATCACTGGACTGACATTGCCGAGCTCGGATGTGATCGGCTTGGTGAGACGTGGCTCACCGTGTGCCTTGCGGCGCTTCCCCTGCTCGCCGGTGCCGAACACGATGGCGTCGTGCGTTCGATCGGAACCAGTGATGTGGATGGTATCCACCGCCGGATGGTCGCAAAGGTAGGTCCCTTCGTCCGCTCCTCCGTAGACGATCCGCATGTACCCGCCTTCGATCAGGGTAGCGAAGGCTGCCTCGAACACCGGACCCAGGTATGCGTTCACCGGGTTCATCTTCAGGACCACCACCTGATGCTCGACGAACAGCTTGTACAGCGCGTCCATCGGGCCAATCGAGGATACGTTGCCGGCGCCGAGCACCAGAGCCACTCGCGGGGGCTGCGACTGCCGGTACGCGGAAGCCATGCTCTTTTCGAGGTCGTCACGGGAGACGGAGGGATCCATCCACACCTCGGCCGAAAAGCCCGCAAAGAAGAGACGGTCCCAGACGTTGGTGGGGAAGACCTTGGCGACAACCTGGCCGTCCGGACGGGTCGCGACGCCGCCAGGGATCCGCGGTCGGCCGGACGATGCGATCTCGTTGAGGGATTGCTTGAGCAGGCGAAGGTTGCGGAGCACACAGTACGGACCACCGAGCCACTCCTCGGCTTCTGCGGGCGTGTCGGGGGCGATGGCCTTGGCCCGTATCGAGACGTCGATCCACCGTGGGGTGGCAGCGGTGCAGGTGGCGATGAGGCGGTCCAGGAGCGCGACGCGTTCAGCGATCTCGAGGGTGGTCCAGCGGGCTGCGGAACTCCCCAGGGTCTTGAGGGCTGCATCCATGTCGTCCCGTGACGTTCGGGGACCTGTCTCCCGCAGCTCGGGAATAACGGCACTGCCCTCGCTCGGAGCGGAGGCCTGATCCGGCACTGCCGGTGTGAAGCGTGAAGCCGGCTGTGCTCCTTCCGTCGTGTCGAAGCCTGCTGTGCTGGCACCTGACATCGGTTCCCTCCGGGATGTGCCGCCGGGCGGCAATTGCCTGATCCAACCGCAGAGTGGTCACGGAGATTCCTTCTCAATATTGGATTGACGGTGCCCCGCGGTCGTGCCAGGCTATTTCGGGCGCTGCTGATCTCTGGAGGGAACCATGCGGATCGCGATTGCTCAGCTGAACTTCACGGTCGGTGCGTTCGCGGCAAACTACACGAAGATGGCGGATGCGGTGTCGTGGGCCCGCGAGGGCGGAGTGGATCTCGTGGTGTTCTCCGAGCTCGCCACCACCGGCTATCCACCCCGGGATCTACTGGAGCGCACCGACTTCGTCGCGGCGAACATGGACCTTCTCGGCCGGGTTGCTGCGCTCACGGACGATCGCCTGGCAGCTCTCGTCGGGCACGTGGAACCGAACGCGGCCGGCGGCGGCAAGCGGCTGTTCAACGCCGCGTCGCTTTGCCAAGGCGGCAGAGTGGTCGGTACCTATCGCAAGTGTCTTCTCCCGACCTACGACGTGTTCGACGAGGATCGGTACTTCGAACCGGGCTCCGACGCTGGGCTCCTGTATCTGAACGGCATCCCCCTCGGTGTGAGTATCTGTGAGGACGTCTGGAACGACGGCGAGCTCATCCCGATGCGGCAGTACCCCCGCGACCCTGTGGATGAGATGGCCGGCAAGGGTGCTCGACTGCTGCTCAACCTGTCCGCCAGCCCGTTCAACGTCGGTAAGGGAGCACTTCGCGGACAGCTCTTGCAGCGGAAGGCGAGGATCCATGGGCTGTACTGCTTCAGTGTGAATCAGGTGGGCGGTAATGATGAGCTGGTGTTCGACGGCCACTCTCTCGGGTTCGACCCGAACGGTGAGCTCGTCGTCCGTGCGCGCGACTTCGCCGAGGACTTCCTGGTGTTCGAGATCCCCGACCGCGCGCTCGAGACCACAGAGCAGCCAGCCAGCCCACAACAGGCGGTCATCCGCGACGTCAGTGAGTCGCGGGAGGAGCAGGTGCTGCGCGCGTTGGTCCTCGGTCTCAAGGACTACACCCGCAAGTGCGGGTTCAACAAGGTCGTGCTCGGTCTTTCCGGCGGCATCGACTCCGCAGTGACGGCAGCCTTGGCAGTCAGAGCTCTCGGCGCCTCGAACGTGCTCGGAGTCACCATGCCTGCACGCTACTCGAGCGAGGGGAGTGTCCGCGACTCGCAGGCCCTGGCTTCGAACCTCGGTATCGAGCTCCGCACCGTCACGATCGATCCGATTCTGCAAAGCTACCTCGACGCGCTGCACGATGCCTCTGACGGCGTCGTCGAAGGCGTGACCGAGGAAAACCTGCAGGCACGAATCCGGGGTGCAGTGCTGATGGCGTTCTCCAACCGTGAGGGCCGGCTTCTTCTCTCGACCGGGAACAAGTCGGAGCTCGCGGTCGGCTACTGCACGTTGTACGGTGACATGAACGGCGGACTGGCCGTCATATCTGACGTTCCGAAGACTCTGGTGTACGACCTGGCGCATCACATCAACGAGTCTGGCGAGATCATTCCGGACTCGACGATTCGCAAACCACCGAGCGCGGAGCTGCGCCCGGGACAGACCGATCAGGACTCACTGCCGCCGTACGAGCTCCTGGACGAGATCCTCGAGGCGTACGTGGAGCTCGACCTGTGTGTGGACGAGATCGTCGAGCGCGGGTTCGACCGGTCCACGGTCGTCGACGTCGTACGCCTGATCAACCGCGCAGAGTACAAGCGACGCCAAGCCGCGCCGGGCCTCAGGGTGACCTCGAGAGCGTTCGGCTCTGGCCGTCGGTATCCGATTGCTGCGAGCTATGCCGCGATCGAAGGTGACGGCGCGCGCCGAGGCCGATCGTGACGACGACATTGGAGGCAACATGGAGACACAGCCGGTCGTACGATCCGTGACCGACATACGTGAGGTTCCCGTCGAGAACGCTCGGGGGGCCACGATACAGGTGCTGATCGGTCCCGACGAGGGCGCCGAGCGGTTCTTCACACGGCGGTTCACCGTGCATCCGGGCGGCAGGATTCCGGAGCATCGGCACACCGATATCGAGCACGAGCAGGTCGTCCTGGAAGGCGAGATGGTCGTGAGCATGAACGGTGAAGAGCACACCGTCCGAGCGGGAGACGCACTCTTCATTCCAGCTGGAACGCGGCACTGGTACGAAAACCGTACGGACGCGCCAGTGCGCTTTCTGTGTATGGTGCCGTCGACCACGAGCTACCAGACGGAGTGGTTGGAGGAGCCAGCAGGCTCCTGACCATTCACGGAGGCCCGCTCGTGCAGGTGACTCCTGCGAGCTTCATCTCGCAAGCTGATCCAGTTAACACGACGCTGCCACCGTGACCTCGGCGGTGCGGCGAAGAACGTGATCGCCGCACAGCCGGGGAGGGCCGCATGGGTACGGTCTGTTATAGCGTGTGCGGCGAGGGGCGCGGGCACGCGACCCGCGTTCTTGCGGTAGTCGAGGGACTTCGCCTCCGTCGACATCGCGTCACTGTCCTCGCTCCGGGGAATGCCTGGGATTTCTTGTCCCGAGCGTATGAGGGAACCGATGTTCGTGTGCTGAGGATCCCCGGTCTTCGGTTCCAGTACGATGCCAGTCACCGCGTCCATAGAATGGCGACCTTCGTCCACGGTCTGCAGTTCCTGGCGATGTCTCCGCCGCGTGTCGACAGGATCGTGCGCCTGCTGGGTGAGGAGCGACCGGATCTGGCGGTGACCGACTTCGAGCCGTTCTTGCCGCGAGCAGCGCCACGGGCCGGAGTACCGCTCGTCAGCGTGGACCATCAGCACTTCCTGCTGGTCAACGATCTCTCTTCGTTGCCCGGGAGATTGCGCCGTCGGGCGGCGGCAATGGCCCTGATCGTTCGAGTCTACTGCCCGCGCGCGCACCATCGAGTGGTCTCCTCCTTCTATGCCCCGCCGCTCAAACCTGGTTGGAAGAACGTGACGCAAGCGGGCGTCTTCCTGCGACGGTCCCTTCTGGAGGCCCAACCGCAGAACCTCGGCTACCTGGTGGCCTATCTCCGCCGCGCGGTTCCCGCCAATGTCGTGGAGACATTGCGGTCGTGTGGTCGCGAGGTCCGGATCTACGGCCTCGGCGAACGCGCCCGCGAAGGAAGCCTGGTCTACAGGCCGGTATCTGAACAGGGGTTCGTGGACGACTTGGCGGGTTGTGACGGGCTCGTGTCCACAGCTGGCAACCAGCTTCTCGGCGAGGCGCAGCACCTGGGCAAACCCGTGCTCGCGTTCCCAGAAGCCAAGAACTTCGAGCAAGAGATCAACGCTCACTTCCTCAGTGCGAGTGGGACTGGTCTCTGGCGACCGATCCAGGAGCTCGGGAGGGACGATATCGGCGAGTTTCTCGAGAGGCTTCCCGATCTGCGTGTGGGCATTGATCACAGGAAAGCTGCGGGCAACGCCGTTGTGCACCGGATGCTCGAACGGTTCCTCCCACCGACAAAGGCTCCTGGAGCCTCAGAACGAGATCCGAAGCGTCGCCTCCGCCCGGCGCTATCGCCTACGGGAGCGTGACCGCGGATGGGCTCGATCGGCTTGGTGCGGAGCGTTGCATCCGGGCGTTGGGTCGAGCCCCGACGGCCACGAATGCTGACCCATATCGTGACCTGGGCGTGCAACGCTCGCTGCGTGATGTGCGACTCGTGGAAGAAGAGACGTTCGGACGAGCTCGATCTTCCCGCAATCGAGCGCGTGTACCGTCAGCTACCGACGATGGGGATTGTCCGGCTCAGTGGCGGGGAGCCGTTCGTTCGAGAGGATTTCCCGGAGATCGTCGCGGTGGCCGAGCGGACGCTGAGGCCGGCAGTGCTCCATATCACCACCAACGGATTCCAGACGAGGCGGATCGTCGAGCTGTGCGAACGGCGTGAGCGCCGAAGCCGGCTGGTCTTGCTGGTGTCGATCGATGCCGTGGGCGATCGTCACGACCAGATCCGTGGCGTCCCCCGTGCATGGCAGCGGGCCCTGGAGACCGTCTCCGTGTTGGGTCCTCGGCAACGCGAGCTCGGCATCAGGGTGCTCGTCAACCAGACCGTCGTCGACCGGAGCGGCGCTGATGAGCATCGCAGGCTCTGGAATCGGCTCGCACGGTACGGCGTGTCGATCAATGTGGTCGTCGCTTATGCAGAGAGCGCAACATACTCCACCGGGGACGGCGTGGTGTCTCCTGACGGATCGCTCGAGTCGTTCGGTCGGCTCGATGCCGGGGACATCCGAGAGCTGATCAGAGCGGCAGAGGACCATCGTGCGCAGCTCCGGTGGCCGGAGCGCCTCGCGCGTCGGTACTACCTGGACGGTGTGCGGGCCCGGCTGGTGGACGGAACACACGAGCCGAACCCTCCATGTGCTGCGTTGGGTCACCATATCCGTCTCCTCCCAAACGGCGATGTCCCGACCTGCCAGTTCAACTCCCAGGTTGTGGGAAACCTCGACGCAGAACCGTTTCAGGCAATCTGGCACGGTGCACAGAGGCTGCTCCAACGCCGCTGGGTTCGGTCATGCCGCGGTTGCTGGGCCGAGTGTGAGGTGCTCCCGAGCGCTCTGTTCTCCGGCGATCTTCTTCGAGCATTGAGACCGTCGGGCCCGCCCGCGTAGCTTGGTACGAGACGCAGACGCAAGCTGAGAGCAGCACGTGGTTCCATGCTACGGTTGTGAGTGTGGGAATCGTTCAGAACATGTAGGGGGAGGTCGAACCATGACAACCATGAAGCTGCAATCGATTCTGCTGCTGGGCTGTGTACTGGCTTTGGGTCTCGGTGCTGTTGATGCAGAGACCGAGCTTCCCGCCGGCGAGGCGGCCGAAGGAACGCAACCGTACGAGAAGTTCGAGCCGGATAGCGTGTGCGCCGACTGCCACGCGGACCTGACACGGCAGCACCATCAGTCGATGATGTCCGAGTGCTATGTGCACCACTGGGACGAGATCGAGTACTTCGAGCTGGCATTGCCGCACGCCGAGAAGGACGAGAAGGTGGCCGGCATCAAGTCCGGCTGCATGGGCTGTCACTCGCCGTTGGCATTTCTCGCGGGCGACATCCCGCCCGCACGACCGGCGGAGAACACTCGGGCCAACGAGGCGATCTCGTGCGATCTCTGCCACTCGATGGTCGGCTTCGAGGGCGACGTGCCGTACAACTTCAACTACATGGTCAAGCCGGGCGACGCCGTCCAAGGGGTCCGCCCGGACAGTGAAAGTCCCGGCCACGGCATCGAGGTGAACCCGTTCCTGCAGACAGGGGAGTTCTGCGGCGTGTGCCACAACGAGAAGGATCCGTACGACCAGTGGGTGAAGTCGACTCACCTCGAGTGGAAGGACTCGCTCTGGGCGAAATCGGGCGTGCGCTGCCAGGACTGCCATATGCCGCCGGCCGCCGGCAACAGTGCGCCCGAGTTCGGCGGCAAGGACCGTCCGGATATCCGCCAGCACCTGTTCCATGGTGCGCATGACCCTGGCAAGCTGGCCGGCGCCGTCGAGGTGCGCATCCATCCGCGGGAGCTGGAGGTGGAGGCCGGTGACACCGCGTCGTTGCAGGCCACCGTGCTGAACGCCAAGGCCGGGCATATGATCCCGTCCGGCTCGGTGGAGGAGCGGGTGGTCTGGTTGCACGTCGAGGCCGTGGACTCCAGTGGCACGCCCTATCATCTCCCTGTCGATCCAAAGGGTTTCGAGGGTGAGGAGATGACGATCTCCTCAGCCACGGCGATGGCGTACCAGGACATCGGTTTCATCCAAGATCTCGAGGACTTCCCCGGTCTGAAGCGCGACGGACAGGTTCCGCCCGGCGACCGGATCTTTCGGATGCCGTACCTGGACCCGCAGGGACGGATGACAGTGGCTCAGTGGAACACCGCGAGCTTCGGCCCGGACTACCGTCTGCCGCCGCTCGAAGCCCGCAACGAAACGTTCACCTGGGAGCTGCCGAGCGACCTGCCGCCGGGACCGGTCACGGTCACCGCCACTGTCTGGTACTCGCGCCTGGTCTCGTCGGTCGCTGATCACCTCGATGTGCCGGATGAGGAGTGGGCGCCGGAGATGATGGGACAGCACAGCACGAGCTTCACGGTGCTGAAGACCAAGTAACGCGCCGCACGGTCTTCGCCGTATACTGGAGCTACCGGGGAGCGAGAGGAGGAGGCCATGACGAAGCACCGGAGGACAGTGGTATCCATCGTGTGCAGTGGAGCTGTGCTGTTGGCGACGACGGCTGTTGCGTGGGAGGGCGGTCCGGTCGCTCCGATTGATTTCGGGCTCGAGGACGTTCCCTACGTCCAGAAGCGAGGGCCGACCAACCGGGCCAACGAGGTGCTGAACGTCACCACGAGTGTGACGTACGACTCGATCCAGGACGCGGTGACGGCGGCCACCGCAGGCGACACTCTGCGTGTGACCGCGAGCCTGGCGGAGGGCCAGGTGCTGATCGACAAGAACCTGACCCTCGAAGGGGCGACCGGGGCGGAGGTCGTGTCGGCGAGCGTGAGCACCGGGAGCTCTGGCGACAATCGAGGCTGGTTTGTCGTGGACACCGGCGTCAGCCTGACCGTGCAGGACCTGGTGTTCGACGGCGCCGGGTACGATATCTTCCAGGCCTTTCGTCAGAAGGGGAGTGGCAGCTTCCACCGCTGTACCTTCCGCAACATCGCCTATCCCGGCTATGCAGGAACTGCCATCGCGGCAGCCGGAGCCGGCACATTCACCATCGAAGGGTGCTCCTTTGGCAGCATCGGTCGACTTGGTGTACTGGTCTTCGGTCCCAGCGTCACAGTTCAGAGTTGCGTGTATGCGGGCAAGGGCGCCGGCGACCACCTGGACTACCTTGCACAGGTGGACTTCGGTGGACAGTGCCTCGTTATGGAGACGACGGTGACGAACTGTCAAGGCGTCGCCGCCGATGGCTCGACCTCTGCCGGTGTGTTCGTGACCACCTTCAACGGTCCCGGCTCCGACTTGACGGTCACCAGCTCGACGTTCCTCAATAACACCTCAGGAGCGGTGCGCGGAGTCGACGGTACCCCTGACGCTGCTGCGATGAGCGCCGCCTTCAACCGGTTCTTCGGCAACGGCACCGGCATCTGGGACACCGTGGGCACGATGACCGCCGAGAACAACTGGTTTGGCTGCAACGCCGGCCCTACCAATTCTGTTAGCTGTGACGGCGTTACCGGCAGCCTGGATGCGGATCCCTGGTTGGTTCTGGAGCTTGCCGCGGATCCGGACGCGGTGACTGCCGGTGAGACCTCGACTCTGACGGCAACTGTAACTCGAAACTCCGACGGTGTGGAGACCTCCGGGATCGGAGCGATCATGGACGGGACCACGATCGCCTTCAATGGCGGCACGGTCGGCACGGTTGCTCCGAGCTCGGCTGGGACGATGTCAGGGGTCGCGACCTCGGTGCTGAGCGCTTCTGTGGGCGGAGAAGGCACCGTGAGTACGACTCTCGATAACCAGACGGTTCGCTTCGGCATGTCCAGAGTTCCAGGGATCCCGGCTCTGGATCTGACGGGGGTGGGCCTGTTGGTCCTTGGGATCGTCGGTGCCTCGCTGCTGCTGCTTCGTCGACGGTAGCTCCCGAGTGTCTGTCCTCGCGTGGCCGAGCTCTGGTGGGGGCTCGCCGCCGTCCGAGTTGAACGGTCCCAGCTTCAATGAAAGTCATGGCTCGGTGGTGCGGCCACGGCCGGCAGCGGCC
>CAZEJK010000034.1:0-32118 GCA_964512045.1 uncultured Thermoanaerobaculia bacterium | reverse complement strand
GAAAATTCGAAGCATCCGCCGGGGACCGGATGGCCGGGATCCGGCTGTCGGGGGCGGGGCCAGATCCGGGAGCCGGGTCGGGCTGCACCGGCCTCTCGAGTCGTTCCCAGGTCTGGTCGGGCTTGAGCTGACCTCGGATTGCAGGTCCTGTGCGGTTCGGCGAGTGATCACGGCGCCGGACCTGTCCTTCATCCCCAGCTGCCACGGCGCGGCTCTCCGGTCCCCGGCGGATGCCTCGAAGTTTTGAAGGTCCGGAGTCTTGTCTCGACACGCTCCGATCACTCCGAGATGTTGTCGGGAGCCGCCGCCGCAACCGTGGCGTCGCGCGCCGGAGACTCTTCCAGCTTCCTATAAAGGGTGCGGCGGGAGATGCCCAGCACACGCGCGGCACGTCGCTTGTTCCCGTCCAACCGGTCGAGCACGTGACGGATGTAGTCCGCCTCGATCTCGGCGAGAGAACGAAGCGCCCCCTGGTGGCCGCTGCCCGTTGTACTGCTCGTCTCGACGCCGACTCCGCCGCCGCGGACCCTCTCAGGAAGGTGCTCGACTCGTATCTCATCGTCTCGGCAGAAGGTCACCGCTCGCTCCACCGCGTTCTGCAGCTCCCGCACGTTTCCGGGGAACCGGTACCGCCTGAGCAGCCGTAGCGTCGCGGTCGAGAAACCGTGCACCCTACGGTCCAGCTCCAGGTTGAACCGCACAAGGAAACGACCCGCGAGGAGCTCCAGATCGTCACCCCTTTCTCGCAGCGGCGGCAAAGGAAGCTGGAAGGTCTCGAGCCTGAAGAAGAGATCCTCACGAAAGCGCCCCGCACGCACCTCGCGCTCCAGCTCTCGGTGGGTCGATGCGATGATCCGCACGTCCACAGGCACCGAATCGCCGGCCCCGACTGGCCGAACCTCTGCCTCCTGCAGGACGCGGAGAAGCTTCGCCTGCAACGCGAATGGCATCTCGGAGATCTCGTCGAGCAGGAGGGTCCCGCCGTCGGCGTCCCGAAAGAGACCCAAGCGAGCCCGACTGGCGCCAGTGAAAGCGCCCTGCTGATGGCCAAAGAACTCGCTCTCCAGGAGCTCGCCCGGCACGGCCGCACAGTTGACAGCCACAAAAGGTCCATCACGTCGTCTGCTCTCAGCATGAATGGCTCGTGCCGCCAGCTCCTTGCCGGTACCGCTCTCGCCGGTCACCAACACCGGACCGTGCGCGCGGGCCAGACTGACTACCTGATCGAAGACGCGCAGCATCGGTCCGCTCCGGCCGACCATTCCGTGAAACGACTCCTCGCCGATCAGCTGGTCGTAGAGACGTACCTTTCGACGCAGCTCCCGGTGCTCCAGGATGCGCTGGAGGCACGTTCGCAGATGATCGAGATCCAAGGGCTTGGTCAGGAAGTCGTCTGCTCCTGCCTTCAGCGCAGCCACCGCCTGCGGAACCGTGCCGAACGCGGTCACAATGACGAAGGACGGTCTCGGCTCGAGCCGGAGGGTCCGAGCCAGCAGATCGGTACCACTCTCGCCCGGAAGCCGGAGGTCGCTAACCACCACATCGACCAGATGCAGCTCCAGCTGATCCCACGCTTCCTCAGCAGAAGCCGCATGTCTCGCAACCATGCCGAAGTCCTCGAGCTCCTCGACCAGGAGACGACGCAGATCCGCATCATCCTCCACCACCAGCACCGTCGGCACTCCTGCCAGGCTCGTCACGGCGATACCTCCTGGGGCTCCATTGATCTCGGAAGGAACACCGTGAAGCGTGCGCCACCGAATGGGCTCTGCTTCACGTCGATGCGTCCACCTAGCTCTTGGAGCAAGCTGTGAGCCACCGACAACCCCAGGCCCGTGCCTGCCCCTGGCGCCTTCGTCGTGAAGAACGGCTCGAAGATCCGCCCCTCCTCTCCGTCCTCGACTCCAGGTCCGTCGTCATCTACAGAAAGCCAAAGGCCGGTTTCGCCGGTTCGCCAGCTGAGGCGAACCAGTCCCCTCTCCGACGCCTGGATACCGTTGCGCAACAGGTTGATCAGCACCCGCTCCAAGCTGTTGGGCTCCAGCTCCATGACAACGTCATCCGCAGGGGCGTGAAGCTCGACATGGACACCGTGGTCGTCAGCCAGGTCTCGCACCGCAACGACGCTGCTCCGGCAGACTTGAGCAACAGATACGGGGCGCGAGCTCGGGGGCTCCCGTCGTCCAAGCTCCAGGAGCTGTCTCACCACCGTGTCCATTCGCCGGATCTGGGCGCACGTCTCCTCCAAGGCCAGCGTGGCTGGCGAACCTGGAGTGCTGGTGCGCAAAGCACGCTGGGCTCGACCGGCGATCACACTCAACGGGGTCCCGAGCTCGTGAGCCACACCAGCAGCCAGTCTTCCGATGGCCGCCAGGCGCTCTGAATGACGCAGCTTCTCACGCAGCGCCTCTTCCTGCCGCTGACGAGTCGCAATCTCAATCTCTGCGCGTTCGATACTGTCGAGCATATCGTTGAGCCGCTCGGCGACATGGGCGATCTCCCGTGGCCCCGACTCCACGGCTCGGTGCCTGGGGTCGCCGCCAGCCACCCTGGCGATGCTCTGGAGGAGCCTCTCGAGCGGGCCTCCCACAACCCGCTTATGCCCTATCAGGACCAGAGTCGCCACGACTACCCATGACAGGACCAGCAACCCGCCGGCCTGCCAGCGCAACGCACGAAAGTAGTCCTCGAAGTCGCTGGCCCGGCGGGTTACCTGGAGAAGAGCTATGATCTGCCCGCCGGTATCACTCAGAGGAACGAAGTACGAGTACACCGTACGGCCGGCAACCTGGCCGTACTCGCCGGTCCTCTCCCCCGCCGCCAGGTCAGAGAGATGGTCGCTCGGTGGCAAGCGCTCCTCTTCCCCTGCTGCGGCGACACGATCCCCATCGGCGTCATACACGTAGACGCCGAACACCCGATCGATCCGGAACGCCGACTCGAGCGCATGCTGCGCAGCGCCGGGGCGGTCTCGCTCCAGAGCATCGGCGAGGGGTCGCTGAATCGAGCGCGCCACCAGCTCGACGTCCTCTTGCATGCGCTTCTCCATGTGGCGCTCGAGAGAGCTGACCGCCCAGACGGCGGCGAAACTCATTGCCAGCATGACCGGCAAGAGTATGTAGAGGATGAGCAGGGTCTTCAGACCGAAAACGTGGTTACCCATTTCGTTACATGTGACAATATAACACATTTCTCAGTGCCAGTAAACGCTGAACAGTGGCGCCGCAGATATCAGAGAACTACTCATATAGAAGGTCTTACGCTGGAAGTAGGGACGGGTATGGTGCATTGGCACGGACCGTGCGTACCGAGAGATCGCGACCGTGGCCCTCGTCCTTGGACGAGTCGTCACATCGAGAACCGAAGGACGCTCAGAAAGGGGACAGACACTATGCGTTTCCTACCCACAGGCTCGGGCCACTATCTCATCGCAGGCCTGATGACGATTCTCATCGGGCTTCCGGCAATCGCCCAGCAGGAGAGGGCTCAAGCGCCGGCGCCGACACCGAGCATCGAGGAGCTCGACGACGAGAAGATCGAGGCAGTGGCCGAGGCATATCTGGAGATCCTGCCCATGCACATGATGGCGCAGCAAGAGCTCGAGCAGGTCGACACGCCTGAGCAGGCTCAGCAGATCCAGCAGCGAGCCAACGAGAAGATGCTCACGATCCTCGCCCAGCACAAGGTCACGGTGGATGAGTACGGCGCGGTGATGACCGCGACATCGGAAGACCCGGAGTTCCAGGAGAAGTTCGTTGCCATCATCGAGAAGCTGGAGAAGGAGCAAAGCGAGCAAGCCGAAGGCAGCTGATAGCGACAGATCAACCGGATCGGCAGGGCTCGGCGACACGCCGGGCCCTCGCCGCAGCACGTCGCGCGGGGCCTCCACACGCCGCTGACCCCGAAATCCAAACGCGTCGATGGATCGCTACGGCTCTTGATCAACCGGCTGCAGCGCGAGCCACTCGATCCCGAGTGCCAGCCTCCTGGTATCCGCCGACTTACTGACCTCGGCCGGCGCCACTGCATCCGGTAGCTCGAACACGATCGACGTCTCCCGCCGCAGAAGCTCCGCTGGCACCGTGAACGTCCGCGTGTGCGGCGACCGTTCGGAGCAGACGAGCTCGGAGATCGCCGAACCGTTGCACAGCACCGTGATCCGCTGCCGGTGAAAGCAGAACATGCGGAGCACCAGCTGCAGCGGTTGATCGATACGGTCGAGTGCCACCACGATCTCCGAGCGCGTTTTGCGGCTCCAACGGAACGTCTGTTCCGACGGATACCAGCCCGACCACAGGTAGTGCTCAGCGTCCGGGGCTCCCGGTTCGATCCGCGTCCCGACCCGGTACGCGGGAAACCGCTTCGGGTCAGGATCGATGATGAGCTCCTGCACCACCACATCGTCGACACGACACGACCAGCTCGGCAGACCTCGCTGGCGGATCTTCTCCACCATCGAGCGGTGTGGCTGCGGCTCACCACTCAGGTCATCTCCCACTCGAGTCACAAGCCACAGCGTGACCGGAGTATCTCTTCGCACGTCCGACTCGAACGTCGCTGGCGATGGAACGTTCCACACCGGCTCGCCGAGGTAGTAGCCCGCCACCCGGCGGTTCCAGCGCGGGTAGAAGAGCACCTGATCCGGGGGACCGAGCCGGCGCCACAACGCAGCAAACTCGGCGAGCCCCGGTTTCTGAGGCGCGATCTGCTGCCCGAGCGTGGCACCTGCGAGCAACGCACACACCGTCAGCACCGCAGCCCGCCTCCACCGCACCTGCTCGGCGGCTACGGCCAGCAGAGCCAGAAACGGAGGAACCACGAGGACCGCGAACCGCGGCGCGTACAGCACCGGCCACATGACCCAGCTCACCAGCACTGCAAGCGCGACCGGCACGACAGCCATCCAGGCCACGAGCGCACCACTGACCGACCGTTGCGTACGAGCACGAGACGCCGCACCGATGGCCGCAAGACCCCAGAGCCCGATCGCAACTACCGTCGCCCCTACCCCGACGTATGCATGGACAGGCGAATGTCCGAAAGGAATGTACCGTATGAGCAGGCGGACGAGGTCGGCAGCAGTGGGTGCGGACATCCATCCCGCCATCGAGTGCAGATACAGCTCACCCCGAGAGGACAGTACGTACCACAGCCACGGCAGGCAGGCCACCGCCGCTCCTCCGCCCGCCGCCATGTACCCGCAGGCGTCGTTCCACCGTCGCTGCCGAACCAGGAACGGTAATGTGATGAGTCCCTGCGCGACGAGAACGGTGACACAGACGTAGTGGGTGAGCAGGCAGCTCGCCGCAGCCGCTGTGTAGGCAATCAGCGTCCAGCGTCGTGACCTCGCCTCAGACTGCAACCATCTCACCAGCAACCAGGTCGACAGGGTGGTCAGAGTCGCGGCCTGGGCGTACATCCGGCTCTCTTGCGCGAAGTACACCAAGAGCGGAGCCAGAGCCCCGAGCATGCCTGCCACGACGGCTGTCGCCCAACGACCCGTCAGCTCTCGGCTCAGCCCCATCAGGACGATCACCCCAAGCGTACTCCAGAAGACGCTGTACGACCGCAGCGCCACCGGACTCGAACCGGCCAGCTGCCGCCAACCCCACAGACCGACTTCGTACAACGGTGGATGGATGTCCCGCAGGAGAGTAGAGAACAGCTCCGGGATCGTTCCCGATGTGTGGTCATGGGAGATGATCTCGTCCAACCAGAACGGCTCACTCCCCAAGTCGACGACTCGCACAACCGCTGTCAGAGCGAGCACCGCCACGACCGCGATGACCACGACGCTGGACCGCTCGACCGATGTGCTCATCTGGATAGTGGAGCTGCACAGGCTCGAGCAGCTCGCTGACGTGTCCGTTCCGCACACAGTCAACTGTGAACACGCCTCCATGGGAAGCGAAGGCAGCGGTCTGTTACCCTGAAGGACCCGAGAGGCCACGCGACCAGATCGGCGGTCGGCCTCACCACCGGACACCCCACTCGACGACCCGCACGGCGACTGGAGAGATCATGGACGAACCCGAAACCGGCTATCTGGCGGAGATCTCCAAGGAGCGACTTCTCCCCCGGCTCGAGGCCAGGTTCGCCGAGCGGCGCCATGCGGCGCCCGAGCAGTGGGACGAGCTCGCCGTACGGTTCGAGCGCCACTGGCCCCGCCTGTTCGAGCTGCTGTACGGGCTGTACGGAGGACAGTGGGACCTGTTCTTCCACCTCGAGCAGCTATTGATGGCGATGTGCCGCAGCTGGTTCGAGCGCTCCGATGCCCTCAAGGAGCTCGATCGGCATCGCGAGGAGCACCCGCGCTGGTTCGAGTCTCAGGACATGGTCGGCGGAGTGCTGTATGTCGACCTGTTCTCCGAGAACCTCGCCGCACTGCCGCAGTACATGGAGTACTTCAAAGACCTCGGGCTCACCTACCTCCACGTGATGCCGCTGTTCGCCACGCCCAGGGGCGAGAACGACGGCGGCTACGCGGTCAGCGACTACCGGTCGGTCAACCCCGATCTGGGAACCATGGAGGAGCTGGCGGCAGTGGCCGGGATCCTGCGCCGCGAAGGGATCAGCCTGGTGCTCGACTTCGTCTTCAACCACACCTCCGACGAGCATGAGTGGGCCCGTCGAGCGCAAGAAGGCGATCCGTACTTCCAGTCGTTCTACCACATCTTTCCGGACCGAACCGTTCCCGACGCGTACGAAAGGACGCTCCGGGACATCTTTCCCACCGTGCGCCGAGGGTCGTTCACCTGGCATGACGGAATGCGCAAGTGGGTGTGGACCACCTTCAACAGCTACCAGTGGGACCTCAACTACACCAACCCCGCGGTGTTTCGCGCCATGGCCGAGGAGATGCTGTTCCTCGCCAACGTCGGCGTCGAGGTGCTGCGCCTCGATGCGGTGGCGTTCATCTGGAAGCGGCTCGGCACCGACTGCGAGAACCAGCCCGAGGCACATCGGATCATCCAGGCGTTCAACCTCGTGGCGCGGATCGCAGCGCCATCGCTGCTGTTCAAGTCGGAAGCGATCGTTCATCCGGATGAGGTGCTGCGCTACATCGCCCCCGAGGAGTGCCAGCTCTCCTACAACCCGATGCTGATGGCGCTCCTCTGGGAGTCTCTGGCGACCCGTCAGGTGAGACTGCTCGAGCACGCGGTGATTCGGCGACACCGGATTCCGCCTGGCTGTCAGTGGGCAAACTACCTGCGCTGCCACGACGACATCGGGTGGACGTTCGACGACGACGATGCTCGCCGCGTCGGCATCGACCCCAAGGGGCACCGCGAGTTCCTGAACCAGTTCTTCACCGGAGAGTTTCCTGGAAGCTTCGCACGCGGCGTGCCGTTCCAGCTCAACCCCGACACTGGCGATCTGCGCATCTCGGGAACGCTGGCGTCGCTTGCCGGCCTCGAAGAAGCCCTCGAGAAGGATGACCCCGACCTCATCGATATGGCGCTGCGGCGGATCACGCTCCTACGTGCCATGGTGCTGTCCATCGGCGGCCTGCCACTGCTCTACCTCGGCGACGAGTGGGGCTTCCTCAACGACTACTCGTACGCCCTCGACCCCGCCAAGGCGACCGACAGCCGCTGGGTCCACCGACAGCGTGCCCGATGGGACGTGGTTCAGGAGTGGTTGGAGCCAGAACGCCTCGAGCGGCGGCTGTTCTCAGAGCTCGTCCATCTCATCCGGGTGCGCAAGCAGCTGCCCGCACTCGCGGGCGCCGCCACCGAGATCGTTCCCAGCGGCAACCCGCACGTCCTCGCCTTCGTCCGACATGCAGGAGGGCAACGGGTCGTGGTGCTCGCGAACTTCTCGGACTCGGCGCAGACCGTGGCCGGCAACGTCCTGCGTCTCTACGGCCCCGGCTACCGCTTCCGGGACCACATCCGCGGCGCCGATCTGGAGGTCTCAGCGCGCGAGCCACTACGCCTCAACCCGTACGACCTGTTCTGGCTCGAGGCGCAGGGCAACGGTAGCCGGCTGAGTGGACGACGAGCACCTGGCGAGCAGCGTGCCCGTGAGGACCTTCAAAACGGCGTGTCGTCCCCGCCGGGGACCCGATAGCCGGGGGATCCGACTGATGGACTGTTGCCTCCAACGCGACCGCGGGCCCGAAGCGAACGTCTGCGCTTTCCGCGAACCTCAGGAACCAGGACCAATGAACCTCGGGGCCAGGACCTCCAGACCGCGCGCCTCGGTGTCCACCTTGACCCGCACCGGGTCCCGACCAGCTGGAACGGGAACAGCGAGGACGTAGCTTCCTGAGATCAACGTCGCGAAGTGCTCCACCGCCAGCTCGAGCACATCGGTATTGGACGCCACGTAGCTCTTGCCGCCGGTGACCTCCGAAAGCTCGGTGAGCATCCGCTGCTCTCGCCGGCTCCCCTCGTCGCTCGGAAATCGGACCTGCAGGATCGCCGCCCCGACGGTACGCGCCGCAGCCTCCGCCTCGCGCCAGCCGTCGCTCGTCGAGGTGGCGCCACCATCCGTCACGAGCACGACGAACCGTCGGCCTCGACGATCATCCAGTGCCTCCAAAGCCGCCACCACCAAACCTGCGAGGTCTCCAGCCTGGGGGTCGCCGGCAGTCGTCAACACCTCCATCACCGTCTCCGGCGTGGCGCCCCACTCGGCGGCAACGCGCGGGCTCGGATCCGCCGTGAGCACCGCCGTCTCACCTCCCGGCGCCTGTGCTCGTACAGCCAGGCGGGACAGGACCCGACGCACGTCGAGCAGCTCGCCAGCCATCGACTGTGACAGATCCACAGCGAGGACGAGATGCACCGGCGCCGAGCTCCGGTCTCCCGCTCTCGCCTGGACCGAGTCGCCGTCGACCCGCACATCGAACCCGGCTGCAGCGAGGCCAGGAACGGGTCTGCTCGAGTCGAGCACGAGCACCGTCATGTCCCGCAGGCCAGGGGCTCGCTGCGCCCACTGGCCTAAGAGCCCCTCCGCCGCAACCGGCGACGGATCGAGCACCACCGTCGGCGCGTGCACGGGTCCACCGGTCGGCGTCGGCTCCGGAGCAGGTGCTGCCCGCTGCACAACGGTCGGCGCGGGCGCTGCCTCGGAGAGCGTAGGGGTCGCCTGTGGCGCGGTGGGGGTCGGGGTCACGCGCGGTTGCGCTGCCGCCGGCCGATCAGACGGTACGGCCGGCTTCACTGGCGGGACAGTCGGCGAGGAGGCAGGCTCAGGAGGGGTGGGCGTCGGGAGCTCTCGAGCCAGCTCTGGCACCTCCACGGGTCCTTGCCACACACCGACCTCTCCGGACTCCACCCCCTCGAGGCGCACCCACAGCTGGTAGGTACCAGGCGGCCACACCACCTCAAGCTGAGCCGCTCCGCCCGCTGCCAGCGACGCGGGCCCAGAAGCACGCTGGACCACCTGTCCATCCGACCGGATCTCCACGTCCAGCCAGCCGTTTGGACCGATCCGAGAACGGTCCTCCGGAGCCACGTGCGCGGTCAGCACCATCCGAGTCCGCTCGCCGACCGCCTGCACAGAATGGACCTCCACCCGCATCGCCACCATCCAGGCAGCAGCACTCACCGCCGTGCTGACACCCGCAAGCAGAACCCATACACCGAGTCGCTGTCGCATACCGTGCCTCCGTTCCCGAACCGCTCGCAACAGACAACGGTTGCTACTTCCTCCGCATTCACCGGACGACTCTGCGACCCTGCCCAGAGCCTGCTCCGTGAGCGTGTTGCATCGGCAGTGCTCGAGCTGCCAACTCGGCCGCGAGCTGCAAGCACATCAGCTCTCCGGAGGCGCCGGGCCCTAAGTACCAGCCTCCGCAAGCCGGATCGTGTTCCGTCCGGAACGCTTGGCGAGGAGCAGGGCATCGTCGGCCCGGCGGATGGCATCGTCCGGATGCTCGGAATCGAGCCGGCACTGCGCGACACCGATCGATGCGGTCAGATGCAGGAGCCCCGCTGCGCTCTCCACGGGCGTCGAGTCCACCGCCAGTCGCAACCGCTCGGCCAGGTCCTGCCCGCCCTCGAGATCCGTCTCAGGTAGAACGAGACCAAACTCCTCCCCACCGATCCGTGCCATGAAGTCCGAGCTGCGCAACACTCGCTGGGCGATCCGGACGAAACCCACCAACGCCTGATCACCAGCTGCGTGGCCGTGCTGGTCGTTGACGCTCTTGAAGTCGTCCAGATCGAGCATGGCCACCGTCAGGTTCCGACCGTGACGACGCGCCCTGGTCCACTCGCGCTCGATGGTTTCGAAGAACTGTCGACGGTTCGAGATTCCGGTGAGCGGATCGGTGATCGCGAGCCGGCGCAGCTCGTCCAGCAAACGTCGGCGCTCGGACACATCCTGAATCACACTCTGAATCGCGACCTCACCGTCGAACGGGACAAGCCCGGAAACCACCTCGCACCGGCGAACCGTTCCATCCAGGCACTGCGCATCGAACTCCGCCGCTGGCAACGCCTCGACCTCACCTCTGAAGAGCTGCGCCATCCGAGCCCGGATCATGTCCCAGTGGTCAGAGCTGATCATGTCGAACACCGGCCTGCCGAGCACGGTCTCGGGCATCGGCGCCGCGAGCAGGCGCAAGCCGGTGGGGTTGACATACACCACCTCGCCTTCTCGGTGGACGACAATACCGTACGGGGAAAGCTCGACCAGGCTCCGGTAGCGCAACTCACTCTCGACCAGTGCCTGCTCGGCATGCCGACGAGCCTGCATCTCCTGCTCCAGCTCGGTCAGGGCCCGCCGCTGCGCCTCGACGGTGGCGAACTCCCTTCGCCGGCCGCTGCGGAGATCCCGGTTGGCCAATGCCCCCAAGACGTTCCCCAGCAGCAGGTACAGCAGGACCAGGACCAGCTCATTGTCCGGCACCCTGGTGCGCAGGCACCCGGTCACCACGAACCCGATGCTCAGCGCTCCAGAACCCAACATCGCCTGGAAGGTCGGCAACGGCACGAACATGTAGATCACCAGCAGCAGCACCACGACCGTCAGGGCGTGGGCCATCAGCTCATCCGGGCTGAGCGCAATGATCAACGAGGTCGACACCGCCACGAGCAGGACGAGCGGTAGCATCCAGCGCTCGACCCGAGCCCCCAGCCGCACCACACTCACAGCAGTCAGCGCCAACGCGGCAGCCACAACCAACCGGATGACGAGCAACACCGCCAGCAGCTGCAGCGATCCCACAAGGAGCACGTCAACGGCCGTACCGGCAAGGTAGAACAGCGCACCGAAGCCGGCGATGATCCGGATCCGCTCGAGCCGACTCTCCCGGGTAACCTCCCGGTAGCGCTGCTCGAGCTCTGGATCGAGAAAGACCCCAGTCCACTGCGACAGGCGGGCAGCCTGAGCATGGACCTGCGGCACGGCTGCTGCCTCAGAAGCACGCATCATGTCTCAACTCAGCTCCAGTGTAGCTCACTCACAGATCTCTCAGAACAGTGCTCGATCCAACCACTCGCGTGGGGATCTGCAACCCAGCTGTACTCCCGACACACACCAAGGCTCCGGCGCCGCGAAGCAGGAGTCAGTACCCGCGATCCGGATCCACGGGGTAGACCGCCGGCTGGCCAGCGGCAATCCGACGAACGCTTTCGGCGAGCTGTGAGGCGACGGACCCGGGGTCCGTCAAGCTGGCGATGTGTGGCGTCACCGTGATCCGGGCGTCGCTCCAGAACGGATGTCCCGTCGGCAACGGCTCGCGCCTGAACACATCCAGACATGCACCGCCGAGGCGACCGGCGTCGAGGGCTTCGACAAGATCCTCCTCGACCAGGTGCTCACCGCGGCCAACGTTGATCAGGTAGGTCCCAGGTCGCATCGCAGCGAACAGCCGACGATTCAGGATCCCGATCGTGGCCCGGGTGAGGGGGAGGCAGCAGACGACCTCATCGGCCCGTCCCACTGCCTCGAGGAGACCCTCGAGACCGGTCAGCGACTCGACTCCCGCAATCTCGTGCCGGCGCCGCGACCAGCCAATGACGGGGCCCAGACCCGCCTGAGTCAGCCGTTCTGCAACAGCGCGCCCGAGCACTCCGAGGCCCAGGAGAGCCACTGTACCCGAGCGCCGGTAGCCGCGTGGCGCCCACCGCTGCTCCTGCTGCGCCTCGAGAAGCCAGCGCCACCCGCGTCGCCACGCCAGCAGCGCCAGCGCCACGTACTGAGCGAGATCGTGCTGCAAATGGGTATCCACGGTCCGGCCGATCGCGACTCCATGCGGCAACAGAGGATCCATCAGCAGACGATCGACCCCGGCTCCATACGACACGATGCCACGCAGCCGCGGCAAGCAGGTCAGGCTCCCGTGCGGATGGTTCCATACCACAGCCGCCACGGCGTCCTTCCCTTGCACAGGGCCCTGTCCAGACCAGATCGTTGCGTCGAGCTCTGGTGCGACATCGCTCCAGACCTCGATGACTCGCCGGGCATCCTGCTCACGCCCGGGCATCACGAGTACAACGCTTCCCGAAGATCGCATCAGATCAGCTGACCCGCGAACTCGCCGGCGTTGCGCACGAAGATCGTCGTCCGCAAGCCGGACGCCAGCTCAGCAAGACGTTCGGCGTACTCGTCCTCTTCTCCAGGTGCCGGCTCCATCATTCCGAGGAACACCGCATCGGCAGAGTGGCTCTGCTCGTGGATCAGCTCCGCGACGGAACGCTCCGGGGGCTTGACGATCACCGAGGTCTCCGCGGGAATCCGTACCTCGGGGATCAGCTCGGCGAGACCCGCAATCTGCTCCTGGCGCTCGTCCTCGCTCGTGGCAATCGAGCGCACCCGCAGAACCGCATCGCTCCACTCCGGGTTCAGGCTGAGCAGGTACGCCAGCAGAAGCATCAGATCTCCGTTGCGCTGCCGGCCACCCCACCAGACGTCGATCCGCTTCTGCTGGCCCGGCTCGTGGGCCCAGTTCAGCCGGGCGATGATCGTGCTCTTACCGGAGCGTGAAATGGCGCGCATGATCCTGAGCTGCGACGCCAGCCTCTGCTGCTTGCTCGGCCAGCCGAACATCACCGTGTTCGCCTCCATCCCGGCGATTCCCGCCGCCTGGGCCAAACCGATCAGTCCAGCCTCGAAGTCGGGCACCACGCTGACCTGCGAGAACGCCACCAGCCCCTCGGCCTCGACGTCACGGTCGATCGCCTTCTGCATGGAGGCGGTGTCCCACTCCTCCGACGTGAGATCGCCGGTCGCCAGGCGGCACGCGATGACCACACCACGGTTCTGGTTAAACCAGTTGGCGAGTCGCACAAGACCGATCCGCTTCGCCGTATCGCCTACCAGTAGCAGGATGCGCGGTCGCCAGTTGCGTGGATCGCGTCGCTGGCGGCGGAGCTGCAAAAGTGAGAAACGTGCCACTGCGTGCCACACCCCCGCACGGACGTCTCCCCAACGCTCGTGCAAGGACCGCTGCCGCAGGAAAAGGTAGAGCGCCGCCTCGAGCACGACGGCGGCCACACACGCCAACGGGGAGATCAGGAACATCACGACCACCGCGCCGAGCGACCCCATCAGCGAAATCGGCCACGGCACGCGGATCGTCGGCCGGTACGACGGATCGCGCACGAGCTGCTCGAGGGCCGCCGAGAGATTGATCATGACGTACAGCGTGAGAAACAGGATTGTCACGAACTGCGCAACGGCGTTCAGCCCACCGAGAGCCACGGCCGCCACGGCGATCGCTCCCGAAGCCCAGGTGGCAATGGTCGGCTGACCGGTTCGCGACAGACGACCGAGCACACTCGGAGCGAGCCCATCCTGGGCCAGCGCCTGCAGGACCCGAGGTCCACCCAACGCGCTCCCGAACGCCGATGACAGAATCGCACCCCACAACCCGGGGTACACCAGCCAGGCGCCGAGCACCGCGATCTCGATCCACACCACTTGGCTTGTGGCCAGCTCCTCGGGTGAAAGACGTCCGTTCACCGACAACAGCACCGGCACCAGCAGGTAGGTCAGCGTGCCGGTGGCCACCGCCAGGAGGGTTCCACGCGGGATCGCACGCCGCGGGTCCTTGAGGTCGCCACTCATCCCGATGCCGGCCGCAAAGCCCGTCACAGCCGGGAAGAACACGGCAAACACGTACCAGAAGCCCGCCGGCGCCGTCCGATACGACGGCGTCATCTCAGGGCTTCGCAGATCAACGGTGAACACCCCCACTATCAGGGCGACTAGCGACAGCCCCACTGCGATCATGATCGGGATCTGCAGCTTGAGCGCAACGGACGCGCTCTTGCCGGACACCGCCGTGATCACCACGATGATGAAGGCTGTCAGCCACTGCGCGGCGCCTGGTGGCAGGGGACCGTGCCAGAACTGCAGGATCGACTCGGACAGGCCGAAGCTGTAGAAGGTGATCGACAGCGTCCGGCAGAGGAACAACGGAATCCCGATCGCCCCGCCGAGCTCGAGGCCGAGGCTGCGCGAGATCATGTAGTACTCGCCGCCGACACCGACGCGCATGTTCGTGGCTACCGCCGAGGCACTCAGCGCAGTCACGAAGGTAATCGAGCTGGCCATCAGCACCATGACGAGGGTCAACGGGAGGCCGACGTTGCCGACCACCCAGCCGAACCGGAGGTACATGATCAGGCCGAGGATCGTCAGAACGCTGGGCGTGTACACCCCGAGGAACGTCCCGAACCTCGGAGCCGGGGCCGCCGCACCGGTCTCCTCGTGAGCCATGCGGTCCATCATAGTGCAACGCCCCCACCCACCCTCTTTCGCTCGCAGAAGCGACGACGCCGCAGGCGACAGCCGGATCCCGGCCCTCGGCTCCCGGCGCAGCTGTCGTATCTTCGAAGATGTTGGGTACTTGAGTCGCGAGTCATTGAAGATCCAACACTGATGCTCTGCCGGCGGGATCGAGCGCCCCGTGAGCCCTACCGGGCGCGCAGAATCAGCTCGCCGCGCTCATCCCTCAGGCGGACGGTGTTGGCGGTGATCTCCTCGACGACGAACCCCTCGATCCGCCAGCCCTCGTGGACGAGCCGGCCGTTGATCTCCGCGTACGGGTCCGACGCACGGAACACGACGTACCCGAGGCTCAGCCTGGCGTACCCGAGATCGGCGTCGAGCACGAACTCGCGCGGGCCATCGGTCGTCTCTTCGATCTCCTCAACGTTGGCACTCTCCGGGTCCTCCGGCTGGCTGCGCTCGCTCCGAGGAGCCGGAGCATCCTGGGTTGCCGGCGGAGCGTGAGCATCCTCCACTGCAATCTCTGATGCTGCCGGCGCAAGGGTATGCGCCACGGGCCGCGACACCGCGGCCTCGGCGGCGGCGCCGTGCTCGGTCTCCTCGCGAGCTCCCGGCGCGTCCTCCGGACCCGCCGTCGAGGAGAACGGAACCTCGGCTGCCGACACCGGCTCGGCAGCGTCAGTGACAACCGCGGTCGCAGCATCGCCGGCGTGACCCGGCGCAGGGCCCATCGACAGCAACCACCACACCGTCATCGCTCCACCGGCTGCAGCCACGACCGCGATGACCGCCCCGAGAATCAGCCCGGACCCGAACCGTCCAGTCGTGCTCCGCGGAGCGAGCTGAGTAGGTGGCGCCATCCCACGCCGCGCGGCCTCGCGCTCGGCAGCCTCCTGGCGCGCCTTGCGGAGTGCGTCGGAGACCAGGCTCATCCGCCCCCTCCCTGCTGAAGGTCCGCCACCGCCCGGCGCACGTGCTTCCAGCCGAGATGGTCGGCGCCGGCCACGTAGCCAGCCAGCAGCGTCTTGTCGCACACGGCGTTGATCAGCCTCGGCACACCACGCGCGTAGTTGTGGATCGCCCACAACGCCCAGCGAGAGAAGGTCGGTCGCCCGTTGGCGCCCGCCACCTGCAGGCGGTGGCCGATGAATGCCTCCGTCTCGCGGCGGTCGATCGGACCGAGATGGTAGCGTACTGTGATCCGTTGACGCAGCTGACGCAGCGCCGGCCTCGCCAACAGCTCCCGCAGCTCCGGCTGCCCGATCAGTACGATCTGCAGCAGCTTGCGATCGTCCGTCTCCAGGTTGGACAGGAGTCGCACCTCCTCGAGCAGCTCGCCGGACAGGTCCTGAGCCTCGTCGATGAACAGCACGACATCGTCGCCCGCTGACACCCGCTCCAGGAGGAAGCCGTTGAGCCGCTGCACCAGACGCAGCCGGTCGTTGCCGCGCGCATTGAGCCCCAGCTCGTGCAGGATCGAGCGCACCAGCTGGATCCCGGTCATCATCGGGTTGAGGATCAGCGCAGTCGCCACTCGCTCGTCCAGCGCCTCGAGCACGGCACGGCAGACGGTGCTCTTGCCCGCGCCGACCTCTCCGGTCAGCTGGATGAACCCCTTGCGCTGGGAGATGCCGAACAGCACGTGCTCGTACGCCTCCCGGTGGCGCCGGCTGAAGAACAGGTAGCGCGGGTCGGGGGTGATGTTGAACGGTGGCTCCGTCAGTCCGTAGAACTCCTCGTACATATGCCCGGTGTTGCATTGTACCCGGCTTCGCTTGCCCCCACCCACCCGCCGCGGCTACGCCGTGGCAGGCCCGGCTCCGGTGCGCGTCCCGGCCCTCGCCCCGTCAGCCGGGCCGGGAGGGGGGCACGTGATTGGAGCCTTCCGCGGCCTCAAACCTGCGCAGGGAACGTCCGCGCTCTACTCGCGCTGGACGGTGCGGTCACCGGAGGCGAACGACGATCGCCTCGACCATCCACGCCACCGGCAGGTCGCGCCGTTCGGCCACAGCGCCGACACTCGCGAGCTTCTCGCGTGCACGGCGTAGCAGGATCCGAGCAGGGGCCGGCCGACCGCGCTCGAGGTGCACACCAGCGGCAGCCAGCTGGACCAGAGCCTGGTACACGGGGCGGTCGGACGCGACCGCCCCGTTCCAAAGACCCTCGAACACATCGTGTGCCTCGTCAAACCGCCCTGCACGGAAGAGCTGCACGCCGGTGGCAGCAACCGTTTTGCGGATGGACTGGTCCCCCAGCGCTTCCACGCTACCGGGTCGGCGCGACACCGCCGGTCACCGTCGCACCCTCGTCGGCTGGGAACCCCGTCCCTTCGCCGCGGTACTCGAGCTCATAGCCCGGCATCGTGTCCCGCTCCTCGCCCTCGTCCGTTGGCACCAGGTAGTGCTCCATCCAACGCAGGAGGCGGAGCATCAGATCGTAACGGGAGGCGGCGCGCCGGTTGCCGTGACCCTCACCCGGGTACAGGACAAGCCGCACTGGAGTGTTCCCGTGGATCTTGAGGGCCCGGTACATCTCTTCGGACTGGGTCACGCTCACGCGCGGATCCGCCTCGCCATGAAGAATGAGTAGCGGCGTTGAGCCCTGCCCAGACCAGTAGATCGGGCTCCGCTCGAGGTAGCCCTGCCAGTCGTCCCACGGACGCTCGAGCGCGTGCACCAGGTACTCTTCCTCGGGGATGTCGGTGGTGAAGGTCTTGGAGATGACGTTCGAGATTCCGACGAACATCACGCCCGCCGCAAACCGCTCGGAGTAGCGGGTCGAAAGCCAGGCGGTGGCATACCCGCCGTAAGAGCCCCCCGAGACTCCGACGCGGTCCGGATCCACCAACCCTGATGCAATCAGATGATCGACTCCATCGACCAGATCATCGAACTCGGCGCCGGCAGCGTCCTTCTGGCCGAGCTTGGAGAGCTCCACGCCGCGCCCTGTGGAACCGCGGTAGTTCGGGTAGAACACCGCAAAGCCACGCGCGGCAAGCACCTGCGCCGGCCGGCTGTAGGAGGTCAGCCAGCCGTGCCGCCGGTGCGCCTCAGGGCCGCCATGGACGAGCATGACCAGCGGCGCACGCGTGCCCGCTTGATGATCCAGTGGCTCGATGAGCAGCCCCTCCAGCTCCAGACCATCGCGCGCCTGCCAACGCACCACCCGCTGCGGCGCCAGCTCCACGCCTGCCAGCCAGGGGTTTGAGTCGGTCAACCGCTGCGGGGCTCCGTCGCCCAACCGCGCCAGGTACGCCTCGGAAGGATGGCTCGGCGTCGAGCCCACGAGCGCCACCGTCCGGCCATCGTCAGCAAGCGACATTCCGGTGAACACCGGATCCCGCTCCATCCAGCCGACCGGCTGCAGCTCGCCCGGCTCCTCGAGGGTGTACACCTCGGTCCGAACGCCGACATCCGCCAGGATCGCGACCGTCTCGGCATCGTGCCAGGCGACGTCGGCCACCTCACCGGCGAGCTCGGGCGTCCAGTTGACCGGCGCCCCCCCCGCTGCATCCACCACGAACAGCGAGCTTGTGGACGGGTCGTGGAGATCCACCCCGGCGATGAACGCCAGCCGGCCAGAGTCGTCGCTCCACGCCAGCGGCGAGGCCAGCTTGCCGGCGTGGTCGACCTCACCGATCACCGTCCGCTCCGCAACATCCACGATATGGATCCGCTGCCGCATGTAGCGGTCGTCCACCAGGGGCGTCGGCGCCAGCGCGACGGCCAAACGGGCGCCGTCAGGCGAGAACGCCAGGTTGTGCGCGGAGCCCGGCAGATCCACCAGCTCCGGCTCGCTGTTGCGGCGAGAGACGTCCACCAGCCACACGTGGACAGGCCGCCAGTCCTCCTCGTAGACCTTCTGAGTGAACCCGTGCTCCTCGAGCTCATCCGAGCGCTTGCTCGCAGGCGCCTCGGCAATCACCGCCACCGTGGTGCCGTTCGGATGCCAGGCGTACCCAGCGATGGTCGTCTCCAGCGTCACGAGCCGCCGCGCCTCACCGCCAGTGATCGGGATCTCGTACAGCGCGGTGTGCTCGTCGTCGGCCCGCTTCGCACGAAACGTGATCGCTGACCCATCGGGGCGCCAGGACACGTCGCGTACCGACACCTCGCCGGAAATGAACGGCTGGACGTTGCCGCCGGCAGACGCCACCCACAGCTCGCGCCACGCCGAGCCGTCCTCGTCCTCGAACAGAGTCCGTGGGACCTCGCGCACCACCGCCACCCGCGTACCATCTGGCGATACCTCGGCATCAATCACCGATTGCAGCTGTGACACCTGGTACGGAGTCATCCCGCCGCTGGCCATCGCCACCGTCGCGGTCAGCACAAGCATGCCAACGAACATCACACCACGAAGTGCTCTCATCGATCCCTCCCTACAACGCATCTCGACTCAACGCAACGGCAACAGAGATCCCGCGATTCCGAACGCTCGACTGTCGGGGCTCGCAACGCCCGGGACCGGCGACCGGAGCCAGCGCCCGAGCCGGGTCTGCTTCGGTGCTCGAGACACGCTTCGTGAGTCGGACTTCTCCGGAAAGTGATGTGCTTCGCCGTGCCGCGGGCGGCTGCCACCGCAGCGCCTGGTCACTCCGTCTCGGCGGCGAGCTCGAACCGCGACCGCTTGCGACGCCCTCCGCGGAGCCATTGGGCAACCCGGTCGGTATACGCATACACACACGGGACGATGTACAGGGTCAACAGTGTCGACGATGTCATCCCGAACGCGGTTGCGATCCCCATCGGCGCCCGCGCCTCGCCGCCCTCGCCGAGACCGAGGGCCACCGGCAGCACGCCGAAGATCATCGACACGGCGGTCATCAGAATCGGCCGGAGACGGATCGGGCACGCCTCGCGCAGCGCGTCCTCGCGATCGAGCCCCTTGGCCTGCCGCTGGATGGTCAGGTCCACCAGCAGGATCGAGTTCTTGGTCACCAGCCCGAACAGCAGGATGATGCCGATCACCGACATGATGTTCAGCGTGTTGCCGGTAATCCAGAGCCCGATCAACGCGCCAACCGCCGCCGGCGGCAGGGCGAACATGATGGTGAACGGATGGATCATCGAGTCGAACTGGCTGGCCAGAAGCATGTACACGATGAGCACGGCCAGTGCCAGGGCAAACGTCAGGCTCTGAAACGACTCGGCGAACTCCTCCGCCTGGCCGGAAACCGTCGCCTGGTAGCCCGCCGGCAGCTCCTCGGCGAGGATCTGGTCGACGGTCTCTACCGCCTCGTTCAGTGGCCGTCCCTCCAGGTTCGCCGTGAGCAGCACTGACCGCTGGCGGTCGGTGCGGTTGATGTTGATCGGACCCACACCGTGGTCGACCTCCACCACCGAGTCGAGCCGCACCATCTCACCGGTTGCCGGCGAACGCACCATCAACGCGCCGATATCGTCCGCCGACCGGGCCTGGCTCGGCACCACCTTCATCCGTACGTCGTAACGTTTGCCGTCGGTGGTGAACGAGCTCACCTCACGGCCGGCGATGAGCGCATACACGGTGTTGAACACCGTCGCGGTGTCGAGCCCGAGATCGTGAGTCCGCTCCCGATCCACGGTCACGAACAGCTGCGGCTGCTCCAGGTCGAGGTTGGTGTCCACATCCACGAAGCCGTCCAGGTCTGCAAGACGCTCTGCCAGCCGCCGACTGATCCGATCCAGCTCGTCCAGGTCCGGTCCAGTGAGCGCGTAGGCGATATCGAAGTCCGCGCCCTCGGAGCTCACCTGGTAGAAGGAGAACTCGATCACCCGTGCCTGGGCGCTGTCCACCACGGCCAGCTCCCGGCGCAGTCGCTGCACGACCTCGCCCTGACTCGCCTCACGCTGATGCGGCTTGAACATCCTGCAGAACATCACGCCAGAGTTCACCTGGCCGCGCTCCTCCATATCGATCGCCATGAAACCCGAGCGGACCTCCGGTTGGCGCAGAACGATCCGCTCGACCTCTTGCATGGTGCGGTCCATCGCCTCCAGCGAGATCCCAACCGGCGCCTCCACCTGCACCATGAACAGCGACATGTCCTCAGCCGGCGCGAACTCCGCACCGATCGCCGGTCCGAGCACGACGACCACCGCCAGGAGAGCTGCGGTCGCCACCAGGAGGGTCGCGATCTTGTGGCGCAGCACGACGTCCAGCGACCGCGCATACGCCCGCTCGAGACCGATGAAGCCCCGCTCCAGGAGCTGGTACAGCGCACCCCGTTTCGGCTTGATCCGAAGCATCCGCGAGCAGAGCATCGGGGTCAGGGTCAGTGCGACGAACAGCGACACCAGGATCGCCACCGACACCGACACGCCGAACTCGAACAGGAAGCGGCCGATCATCCCCTTCATGTACGCCACCGGCAGGAACACTGCGGCAATCGCCAGGGTCGCCGCCACCGCGGCGAGACCGATCTCCCTGGTGCCTGCACGGGCCGCTTCGAACGGATGCTCGCCCTCCTCCTGGTGACGGAAGATGTTCTCCAGCACCACGATCGCGTCGTCGATGACCACCCCCACCGACAGCGCCAGCGCGAGGGTCGTCATGTTGTTTAACGAGAAACCGAACAGCTCCATGAAGCCGAAGGTCGCGATCAGCGACGTCGGGATCGCCAGCGAGACGATAAACGTGGAGCGCCACGACCGCAGGAAGGCGAACACCACGATGATAGCCAGTGCCGCGCCGTAGACGATATCGACCTGGACGTTGCGGATCGACTGCTCCACGAACTCGGCGCCATTGAACGCGATCGCCCACGACAGGCCCTCGGGAAACTCCTCAGCCAGCTCCTCCATGCGCATGATCGCCGCGGTGTTCACGTCCACCAGGTTCGCTCCGGATCGCGGCGCCACACCGATGCCGAGCGCCGGCTGCAGGTTGAACCGACCCAGGCCACGCTCGTCCGCGACACCGTCCTGGGCAAACCCGACGTCCTCGAGCCGGATCGGGCGGCCGTTCCGGACCGCGACGATCATCTCGTTGAACTCCTCGATGGAGTCGAACAGCCCCATGTTGCGCACGGCCAGCTCGGTCCGCTCGCCCTCGATGTAGCCTCCTGGCAGCTCCAGGTTCTCCCGCTGAAGCGCCGCGATCACGTCATCCACCGCCAGCTCGTGGGCTGCGAGACGCTCGCCGTCGATCCAGATCCGGACCATCCGCTCGCGGAACCCGGCCAGGAAAACGTTGCCGACGCCCGGCACGGACTGGATCCTCGGCTTCAGAACCTTCTCGGCGTAATCGGACAACGAACGCTGATCGAGGCCCGCCAGCGCCATCCATAGCATCGGCTGGGAGTTGATATCCAGCTTCTGCACGATCGGGGGCTCGGCATCCAGTGGCAGCTCGCCGACAGCGCCAGAGACCTTGTCGCGGACGTCCTGTGCTGCGATGTCAATGTCGCGCTCGAGGGAGAAGGTAATGGTCACCTGCGAGATCCCCTGAGCCGAGTACGACACCAGCTGCTCGATCCCCTCGATGGTGTTGACCGCGGACTCGATCTCGTCGGTGACGTCCGACTCCATCACCTCCGGCGACGCGCCCGGCAGCACCGTGGTCACCGTCACCACGGGCACATCGATCGACGGCAGCAGGTTGATCGGCAGGTTCATGTAGCCGAGGACGCCGAACACGACCAAGGCCAGCATCAGCATCAGGGTGAACACCGGACGCCGGATCGCAACTTCGTACAGGTTCATCGGTCTCTCCCCAGGCCTCGGCGCATCCGAGGCAATGTCACGCCACACACCCACGACTCCGAGTGGGCACAGCCACACACTCCCTCTCACATGAAAGGAGTGCTCACTCCATCACTGTCACCGGGAGACCCCGAGCCAGGCCGGAGACGTTCGCAACCACCTCCTGGTCCGCCGCGAGACCCGAGACGATCTCGATCGAGCCGTCATCGCGGCGGCCAGTCTGCACGCCGATCTCCGCGATCCGTCCGTCGACCACCTCGAAGACCTTCGGCATATCGGACGTCTGCACCGCCGTGGACGGCAGCCAGAGGCTGGTGACGGCTTCCGGCGACTCGAGACGAGCCGTGGCAAACATCCCTGGGCGCACGTCGGGGCTCGCAGGGGCGGTTCCCACCACCTCGAACGACCGGCTCGAGGCGCTCACGATCGGGTCCACGCTGTACAGATCAGCAGACCGCTGCTTCGAGTCGCCCCGGATCCAAAATGTGAACCCGTCCAGGCCACCCAGCCGCGGAGCCCAATGGGCTGGGAGCTCTGCCGCGACCTTCACCTTCTCGCCGAGCGCCAGGTCGACGACCCCCACGCCGACATCGACCCACTGGCCGCCCACCGCATGACGCGCCGTCACCGCACCATCGGCGGGGGCGCGCACCATCGATAGGGTGTCGTCGCGCTCGGCGAGGGCCAGAGCCGCCGCGGCTGCCTCGACGTTCGCCGTCGCGAGCTCGTAGCTGGCCTGTGCCTGGTCGAACGTCGCCTGCGGGATCGTCCTGTCCGACACCAGATCGCGCTTGCGTTCGAGCTCACGCGCCGCCAGCTTGGCCTCGGCCTTCGCCGCGGCCAGCTGCGCCGCGGCCTGATCCCGTCGCAACCGGAACGCATCCTGATCGATCCGCACCAGCGGGTCGCCCGTGCGAACGACATCCCCGACCTCGACGAGGACCTCCTCGACCGCTCCAGCCACCTGGCTGGCCACGGTGACCTCATCGAACGCCCGCACCTCGGCCACAAGCTCGATCGCAGGACGTTCCTCGCGGACCTCCGCGGTGGTGAGACGCACTGACCGGGGCTCGAGCTGGGCCTCTTTCCGGGCCCTTTCAACCTCCAGCTCACCGGCGTCGGACGGATGGCACGCCACCGACGCCAGACCAACACCGCTCAGTAGAATCAGCTGAAAGATCGCACGTCGTTTCACGGGTCACTCCTCATCCGTTGTCGGCAGGTTCGTGTTCAGCTCCAGATCGGGAAGCGGCGACAGCCCCACGGCGTGGCGCAGCGCGATCGCCTGATACTCACGCTCGGCCCGGGCGATCACAGCGGCATTGGAAGCATCTGTCAGCTCGGTCGTTGCGGCCAGAAGATCGGTGGCGGAAGCCTCTCCGACCCGGTACGCGCGCTCGATCTGACGGTGGGCCTCGCGCGCTGCGGTCCGCCGCTCCTCGGCCGCCGCGACCGATGCCTCCGCCGAGCGTAGGCCGATGGCGGCGGCCTCCACCTGATCGGCGATCGACTTCTCCACCTCACGCACGAGCAGCCGGATCTGGTACAGATCCTCCTTCGCCTGGGCAACTCGCGAGCGGGCCAAGCCGCCGTCGTAGACGGGTACGTTGAGGGTCAAGGCCAGCGACGTCCAGTCCGAGTCGGGGAACGTCGCCTTCTGGCGGAAGTACTGCACGTGGGCATCCAGCACGGGCAGCAGCGCGCCGCCCTCGATCTTGACCATCAGCCCGCTCGCCTCGATCTGATGACGCAACGTCGCCATCTCCAGGCGCGTGTCCAGAGCGGTAGCCACGAGCTCGCGTTCCGGGCCGGTCGGCGCCGGCACCGGACCAACGCGCGCCACCCCCTCAACCTCCAATCCAGCAAGACGCTCCAGACGGCGCAACGCCAGCTCGGCCGAGCCCTCGGTGGCAATCAACGCCTGGCGCGCTGCAGCGTGCTGGGCCCGCCAGCGGCTGACGTCGGCAATCGCCACCTCGCCCACCTCGAACCTCCGCTGCGCTACATCCAGCTGACCGGCAACCTGCTCCAACGTCGTCCGGGCCACCTCAACGCGTTGGCCGGCCGAGACAGCCTGCAACGCAGCGGCTGCCACCTCGAGCACGAGGTTCGCCTGGGCGGTGGCGCGCTCGAGGCGAGCCGCGTCGCGCTGGAGCCGAGCAACGTCCCGCGCGCGCCAGTCCCGGAGCCCGTAGAACAGTGTCTGGGTGAGATCCGCCGACCAGTTCCAGTCGTTCGTGGGGCGCAGCTCGAACGACTCGCCCGGCGCCAGGTCAAGCGTCGCCGCGTCGCCGTACCACGTGGTGCTCCCGTTCAGCTCGAGCCGCGGCAACAGCGCCGAGCGCGCCAGGCGGATGTTGGCATCCGCGCGTCGGAGCTCGCTCGAAGCCCGGGCCACGTCCTCGTGGGTGGCAAGGGCCGAGCGTGCCAGCTCGGTCAGCGTCGGCAGCTCTTCGCCGGTTCCCGGTGCTGCGCTGGCACCAACGCCCAGTACCACGCCCAGGATGATCGCCGCAGTTGTGACCCTCTGTCGCATAGCTCCCTCCTCACCACCATTGCCTGCGTACGCACGAGCCGGCCATCAGGTTCTCTCCTGTCCGGTACAGATACCGTCGCACAGTGATCGCACGAGCTCGCTCGACGCCAGCTCCACATCGAGAGCGCGGTCCATGTACAGCTGAACGCCGAGCCCATCGAACGCTGCCACGATCATGACCGCCAAGGCCTCCACGTCCAGATCGCCTCGAACCTCGCCGTTTTCCTGACCCACTCGGAGGATGTCCGCCACAACCCGGCGGTAGAGCTCGTACGACTGCACGCACCAGTGGCGAAACCGATCCTCCAACAGCTGGCCACGCGAGGAGGTCCAGAAGTCCATGATCACCGCCTGGCTCTCGGCCTGCTCGCGGGTCACCTGAGCGCCGGTGGCAAACAGCCGTGTCAGCCGTTCACGAATGACCCCGCCCTGCTCGATGTCCGCTTCGATCCGCTCGGTCACCGTCTGCTGCAGGCGCTCGAACACCGCGAAGAACAGCTCGTCCTTGCTCGCGAAGTACTCGTAAACGGTGCCCTTGCCGACCCCGGCTTCGACCGCGATGTCCGCGACACGCGTCCGCCCGAAACCCTGCTCGTTGAACACCCGTCCGGCGGCCTGCACGATCTGCAGCCGCTTGGTCTCCCGCTCGTCGTCCGTCACGCTTCGAGGTGCCACGACACCCTCCGTCAACCGGTCTGCTCTATTCTGACCGACCAGTCGGTCAGAATTCGGCGGAGATTACTCCCGTTGTCATGGGCTGTCAAGCCCCTCCGCGCAGGACTGCCGAACAACCACTTGCGCCATTATCTCGACCGAGCTTCCATGGCCAACCGGAGCACGACCGACCACACAATCGACCACGACGCTTCGCAGCTCTCCCGCGGGCGGAGAGATCCCGTCGGAGAACCGCCGCCTCCCGGGCACTGTGTTCACAGCACTGATACACTGCGAACGATGAAGACCGCTCGCTCGGAACAGTCTATCGCGTCGCCGGACCACGCTCCGTGAGCCACATCGTCGTCGTCTGCACGCCCCTGCAGCGGTCGCAGCTCGAGAGCACTATTCTGCGTCGCGAGTCGTTTGACGTCCGCTGGCACACAACAGCCGACAGCGCGTTTCAAGAGGTTGTTCGTACGCCTCCCGACCTGCTCATCGTGCACATCGTCGGCGACGGAGCGGCGCTGCTCGCGAGGATCCGCACCGCGTTGCCGGGGGCTCGCTTCCCGATCATCGCGCTCTACGACGACCAGCCCCCACAGCCGCTCCCGACCTTGCGGGCCACGCTACCCGCGGCGTTCGATCCCGAGGAGCTCGATCGGGAGGTCGCACACCTACTGGGCCTTCCCGGCCGTCGCGCCCACCGCTACAACGTACAGACGCCCTGCCGCCTCGACGATCCTCGGGGCGTCAGTGTCATGGCCCAGACCGTCGATCTCAGCGCAACCGGCGTGCTGCTCGAGTGCAGCCGTCGGCTCGAGGTCGGCTCGGTGTACAGCCTTCGGTTCATGACCATACGCTCGCCCCACCTCACTCTCCGGGTTGTTCGCGATGCGACCCCTCCTGGTGTGACGCGCCTGCGACGGTTTGCAGGGGAGTTCTTGGATGCGACCCCCAGGCAGCTCGAACGTACGATTCAAGGCCTCGTCCCGAGCACCTAGCAATCGGAGTCGGGTGTCACTCTCCGAAGTGGTCACGAGGAACACCACCTCTCCCGCGGAGCCCACGGACATCGCTCCGGGCCGGGCGGATCGATGGTTCAGCGCTCGTCTCCCACTGGCGTGATGACTCTCGAGGTGTTACGTTGGAGGGGCTGTACTCGAATGAATCGACAGACCGCTTCTGGAAACGGCTCCACGGATAGGGAGGACGCCATGGCTGAGAGCGTGTACAAGGTCATCGAGCTGGTCGGAACGAGCACCGAGTCGTGGGAGAAGGCAGCGCAGGCCGCGGTGGCCATGGCCTCACGGCATCTGCGCGACCTGCGCATCGCCGAGATCTCAGAGCTCGACATGCAGCTCGAGAACGGGGAGATCCGCGCTTACCGTGCCAAGGTAAAGGTCTCCTTCAAGTACGAAGGCAAGGAGTAACACAGCTGCCCGCAGGAGCGTTCGGCAGATCCTCGAAGCGGCGTCTCGGGCGACCCGAGGGATCTGAAAGCCGACGGACGATCGGGTTGTCGGGAGCAGAGGCCCCACCATTGAGGTCCCGTCGTCGGGGTCGAGCTATACTCCGCCGATGCGGAGCCCGACTGCAATCTCGCTCCCGGTCTCGATCATCGCCCTGCTGACCTCCCTCCTCGCCGGCGTTCCGGCGAAGGCGGAGGACCGCTCAGACCAGACTCTCACGATCCTGGTCACGACCGGGATTTCGGGGCAGCTGGTCACCCCAGAGGAGACGACGGTGGCAACTCTTGCCGCCGCGGTCCAGCGTTTGGCGGCGGAGGCCAGCAGCGATGGCGCCCCGGTCGTAATCCTCGACGCCGGCCGCACTATCGCGCCGTTTGCGGAGTCGCGGATCGACGGCGGCGCGACAATGCTCGAGGTGCTGCAGGCCGCCGGCTGTCAGGCGTTCGCTCCCAACGAGATCGACCTGACCGTCGGCGTCGATCGGCTGTCCCAGCTTGCCGCCACCACCCAGGTGCCGATACTGCGCCCGTTCTCTTCGAGCGGCCTGGAGTCGCTGCCCAGCCATGTTGTGCTCGACGCCGGACCCGTAGGGGTCGTAGTGCACAGCGTTCTGAGCGCGGATGAGCTGGACGAGCTCGCCTCCATCGGGATCGTCGACGCCGCCGCCCACGACGTCGCGGAGCTGGCTGCCACTCGTCCCGACGACCTCGTGGTCGCCATCGTGCACTCGGCCGCGCACGGCCGCAGCCTCACAGAGCGGTCTCTTTCGTGGCGGCTGGTCGAAGAGCCGGGTGGAGTCGACCTTCTGATCGATCCAGACATGGGCCACAGCCTCGTCGTCGAGAAGACCCAGGGTGGACCCCAAGTTGCCCTCGTCGGGCTCGACCAGGATGCAGGGGCGCCCTGGTCGGTCGCACGGATCGATCTTCGCCTGCAACCGGCAGCCTCCGGATGGCACGTGATCGACACGAAGCTGACAGTTGTCCCGGTGGAGCCGTCCAACGAGCCCGATCCCGTCCTCGAGCACAGGGTCCGCAGCGCGTTCGCGGCGTTCCGCTCTGCCGTCGGCCAGCCGCTCCCGGCAGCGGCCCCCGATAACCGCGAGGAGCTCGAGCGGTTCGTGCTCGAGGCGATGCGCGAAGCTGCTCGGGCAGAGGTCGCCGTCCTCAACCGCGGCGGTCTCCGGCCGGTGGATCCGGTGCACTTCGAGGGCGGGCGCGTGTCCTTCGAGACCGTCAGCAGATTGCTGTCGATCAACCAGTGGCTCGTGACCGTCACGCTCACTGGCGAGGAGCTCATCGGACTGCACGACGCCTCGAAGGCCCGGCTGGTGGAGGGAGCCCCGCCGCCGAAGGACACTCTCGTGTTCGCTGGCATCAGCGACGACGCGAGCACGGTCAACGGACGACCGATTCACGAGCACGATGCCTACACGGTGGTGACCACCTCCTACCTCGCAGGGGGTGGCGACGATTACGAGATGCTGGCCCAGGCCGAAACGACACCACTGCTCATGCCAAGTGCTGCCCACGTCGAGCTGCGTGACGACGTCGTCATCCCCCGCCTCAAGCGGGCCGACGTGCCGTTTCCCGACCTTTCGAGGAAACCGCTTTGGCGCTACGGAGTCGATCGCTTCCGCCTCAGCGCCGTCGGCGTGCGGACCGATCGGCCCAATGGCTACGAGGACGTGTCGGACTCCCGCGTGACCGCCGACGACAGCTCGAGCGTCTTCGGCGAGCTGGAGCTCCACGCCGACATGGAGATGCCGTCATGGGTCTGGGAGAACCGTCTGCGAAGCCGATATGGCGTGATCGACAGTGAAGGCTCCGGCGAGCGGGAGCTCGACGATGACATCCGGTTCAACAGCACCGTCGCGTTCTCCGACGGCTCATGGTTGCTCGGATCGGCGCCGTTCCTCGGGCTGACCCTCGACTCGGAGCTCCGGCGCAACACACACGCCGGGCAGACCCTCCCCCGTCAGCTCGAGGAAACACTGGCCGCCGGCCTCGGCTGGTCGTCCGGTCGCTGGACGATGGTTCGCATCGGCGCCGTCGCCCGACGCTTCGGCAACTCTGACCGCGCCGACCAACGCGGGCTCAACGTCGAGATCCACTATCAAGTCGACCCTGAGGACCACCCATGGGGGCTCTCATCCCGACTGTACCTGGAGCATCTTCGCGACGGCGCGGTGGAGGTCGAGCGTCTCGATGCCGAGATCCGGCTGATGTTCCCGATCCGCGACCATCTGCTGCTCACGCCCGGCATCACCTACTACCTCTACGACGACTCGAACGTCGACGGCACCGCGGAGTACCTTCGGTACTCCCTCGGCCTCACGTTCCGCTGGCAGAGCAAGCACCAGGCGAGGTAGCAGACGGCTGCGCGCAGCTCGCCCGTGCACACGGTTGACGCTAGAATGGCCCGATGAGATCCCTACGCTCCCGATCGACGTCTTTCCGGTTTGTTCTCAGCATCGTGACCGCCCTCGCAGCTGCGACGACAGCTGTCGGCCAGGACGTGGGCGTCCCCCGCTGGGTCGCCTTGCAGCGCGCGTCCACCGGCGCGTGCGAGGTGGTCTATGGCACCGCCGAGGTTCAGGCGGCGGACCGCGTCTTCGGTCTGTACGCGAACCGCGAGGACGCCGAGGCAGCGTTGGCAACACACTGCAGCGGATCCGCCACACGACCTTCGCCGACCGCCACACCCACGAGAGTCCCGGCAACACCAACCACGAGCTGGCGCACGCAGGTCGTCTCACCGACCCCGACGTCGGGCCCCTACGCAGCGCCCACAGCCACGCCAGAGTGGCAGGCACAGCTCCGTCCCAGCCCAACGGCAGTCGCGGTCGAAGGCTGGCGCGACTACCCGGAGGCCGCCGCCTGCATCGGCGGCTCGCGCTGCGGAGGCGATGCTGCTGTGGTGGCGATCTCGCTCGAAGATGCGCCGGTGGTCGGCATCCGCTTCTCAGCCCACGACGACGTCGGCTCCCACCGCAACGGACGCCTCCGGTTGGAGGTGGACGGGCGCAGAATCGCAGAGATCGGAGAGATCACCCGCCTGGCGACGCCCCATGAGATCGCTCTTGACGGCCTACGCGGGCAACGGCTCGTGATCGCGCCGGCGGCAGACGACGAGGTCGTGATTGCTGAGGTTGCAGTTCGCTACGGATCCCAGCGGGAGCCGGCACAGCCATGGACGCCGTACCCTGAAGCGAAGGTCTGCTTCGGCGGCAGCCGTTGTGCGGAGCAGGGCAACCACGTGATTGTCTCGCTGAAGGACCAGCCTATCTCGGGGGTCCGGCTCCGTGCCCACGACGATGTCGGCAACGTGACCAAGGCGCACCTCCAGCTCCGCATCGATGGGACTGTCATCGCCCACGATCTGGACATCCAGCGCTCGGGGAGCTCGTTCGAGGTGGAGCTGGGAGGCATCCGCGGCGAGCAGCTCGTGGTCACCACGCTCACCGACGATGAGGCCGTCATCTCCGAGCTCGCTGTACGCTACGGGCTGCCAGAGCAGACTCCGGGGTGGCGCTCCCTGATCGCGGCGCCCGCCTGCCTGGGTGGAAGCCTGTGCGACAGCTCGGGCTCGAAGCTCCGCCTCGAGCTCGGTGGCGACCGACTCACCGCCGTGCGCCTGGTCCTGCATGACCGGGTCGGCTCACTCAGTAACGGTCGGTTGCGAGTGACCGTCGACGAGCAGACGTTAGAGACCATCAACGTGCCCGACTCTCCGACTGCAATCGAGCTCGGTCTTGGCGGGGCCCCCGTCCACTGGCTGGTGCTCGAGGCCGTCACTGACGACGAGGTCGTCCTCGAGCGCATCGAGGTCCACACGCCGTAGGATCATCGGCAGCCCGCCGGACGGCTCTCGGCCTGCTGCGGCGTGCGCCCGGCTGCGAACCGTGCTAGCCTACCGACCGTTTTGCAGGGACGAGCACCATACCGCGGTTGATTTCCGTGCCCCTGCCGCGGGCGTCTGAGGAGAGCGGTCATGACCGAGTTTGAGAACGTCCAGATCAACAGCATCAACCACGTGGATGCCGAGAAGATCATCAGCTCCGAGGAGATCGAGCAGCGGCTCGAGCCGACGATGACACGTCTCGGGATCGAGCCCGGCATGCTCAAGCGCCTCACCGGCGTCGAGGCACGCCACATGTGGAACGAGGAGCTGCAGCCGTCAGTCGCCGCCACCGAGGCCGCCGAAAAGGCAATCGCCAGCGCCGGGATCGAGCGGGACCGGATCGGAGTGCTCATCAACACATCGGTGTGTCGCGATCAGCTGGAGCCGTCAACGGCGTCGGCGGTTCACGCCAACCTCGGCCTCTCCTCCGACTGCTCGAGCTTCGACATCGGCAACGCATGCCTCGCCTTCCTGAACGGCATGCAGACGGTCAGCACCATGATCGAGGCCGGCCAGGTGGAGTACGGGCTCGTGGTCAACGCCGAGAACACGCGGTTCGCCACAGAACGGACGATCGAGCGGCTGCTGAGGCCGGAGACCACCTGGGACGAGTTTCGCGAGAACTTCGCGACCCTGACTCTCGGTTGCGGCGCAGCCGCCATGGTGCTCGGCCGGACCAGCGGTGGGCCTGGTGAGCATCGGTTTCTTGGAGGCGTGACCCTCGCTGCCACCCAGTACAGCCGGCTGTGCTGCGCGCAGGTCGATCACATGATTACCAACACCAAGAAGCTGTTCCATCACGGTCTCGAGCTGGCTGTGACCACCTGGGAGCGGGCCCGCACCGCCCTCGGCTGGAACGCCGACCTGTTCGATCACTACATCATCCATCAGGTCGGCAAGGCCCACACCGAGAGGTTCGCAGGCCTCCTCGGCCTCGACCTGGCCAAGATCTTCCGGCTGTACCCGGACCACGGCAACATCGGGCCGGCCGGCGTGCCGATCGTGCTTTCGAAGCTGTGCGAGGCCGGCAAGCTTCTTCCGGGTCAGAGAATCGCTCTGATGGGGATCGGCAGCGGCATCAACTGCACGATGGCTGAGGTAGTCTGGTAAAGTTCTCAATTCTCAGTTCTTAATTCTGACTGCCGCCCGCCCACCCCGGCGACGTGCTGCGTGAGCT
>CAZEJK010000033.1:28211-33247 GCA_964512045.1 uncultured Thermoanaerobaculia bacterium | reverse complement strand
TGAATATTCTGCCAAAACTGCGCAGGACTTCACGACTACCGACTAACCGCTGACACCTACGCGGGCGCGAGCCCCTAGCGGATCTTGAGTGACAGGAGCGCGATCACAGCCAGCAGCGACGCCAGAATCGTCAGCCTGGCGACGACCTTCGGCTCCGCCACTCCGGAGTGGGCCATGGAGTAGTGGAACGGCGCCCGGTGGACAATCCGACGGCCGATCCGGTTGCCGAGCTTGTCCTGCACCAGCGACGTGAAGATCTCGAGCACGAAGATGCCGCCGACGATCGGAAACAGCATCTCCTGCTTGATCAGAAACGCCATCAGCGCCACCGCGCCGCCGATGCTCAACGATCCGGTATCGCCCATGAACATCTGAGCGGGATAGGAGTTGAACCACAAAAAGCCCAGAACCGCGCCCGCCAGAATCGCTCCGAACACCGCCACCTCGCCCGCTCCCGCCAGATACGGAAACAGGAGATAGCCCGAGATCACGGTGTTCCCCGCCACATACGCGAACACGACATACACGCCGATTGTGAGGACCGAGGTCGTGGCCAGGAGGCCGTCCATCCCATCGGTAATGTTCATCGCGTTGATAATCGAGAACACTGCGAACACCATGAACAGTGCGTAGGCAAATGGGCCCAGGTCGAGGATGGGGTTCTTGTAAAACGGGACCCAGAGCAGCGTTCGCACCTCCTCCGGGAGCGGCGAGGTCGGCGACACCAGCCAGACGGCACAGGGCACAACGAACAGCAGCACGAGCACGGTCTTGCCGAGCTGTGAAAGACCCACCAGGGATGACTTGAAACGGACCTTCAAAAAGTCATCGAGAAAGCCCACCATCCCCAGGTAGACAAAACCGATCAGCAGCGGCCAGAGGAACGGGCTGCGCAGCTCACACCACAGCAGTGCCGCCACCGTACCAGCGAGCAGAATCAGCAACCCTCCTCCGGTCGGCGTGCCACGCTTTGACGCCACGTTGATCGAGCCGTGCTCCCCGGAAGTGTCCCGGAACCGCCGGCGATAGAGAAACACCGTGACCCTGAAGCCCAACGCCAGCGAAACTGCCAGAGCAGTCGTCATTCCCATCAGCGCCCGAAAGCTGAGGAAGTCCATCAGACGGAAGAAACCGGGATCGATTCCGGTCGCACGCAACGCTTCCACGAGAAGGCGGATCATCGATCGTGCTCCAATGACTTGAGGACGCTGACATACAGCGAGCGCACCTTGAACTCTGGCGTGTACTCGGAGGTTGTGATGAGCACACCCTTCACGAACCGGCGGACACGGTCAATATCCGTGAGCCAGCCACCGTCCAGACCCTCGAGCACGGCATTCAGCACCGCCTCACGCAGCCGAACCCCGCGAGCGTTCCGAAAACACGACACCCGTTTGAGAAACTCCTCCTCCGGCAGGACCCTGACCGCAGCACGGATTGCCATCGCACGCACCTCGAAGCTCTCGAAAGGTGCAGACAGCCGCTCGAGCACATCCGTGCGCAACAGATCCAACCGCTCTGGAGGTAGGAGGTCGATGATCTCGCGCCAGAATCGGGTCACCAGCGCCACTGCCTCCCGACGTGCTTCCCAGTAGCGATCGTTCAGACCCAGCTCGATCGCGCGCACGAACACGGGATCGAACTGCCTCGCCTTGCCGAGAGCCATCAAGGCGTTTCGCCGCACGTAACCGCGCAGACCCGGGTAGCGTTCCACCAGCAAAGGGTACAGGTCTTTTCGGCGCAGCGCTCCGATCAGCTTCACTGCTTTGTTGAACACCAGAAACTGATCCGAACGGACATACTCCTCCAGCTTGATCGCGTAGAGCCGGTGGTAGAGGCTTCCTGGCGGTGTGGCATCCAGATGGGCGACCAGCGAGTCGAACAGACGCTGGAAGCGCACGAACTGGGGCTCCACGACCTCCGATTGGAGCTCGGGTTCGTCGCCCACAATCACTGCCCGCAAGGCGGCGGAGATGCGCTCCTCGGAGTGCGTTGGCGCCATCCTGCGGGCCGTGCTCGCCAACGCCTGCCGACGCACGGGATCCGCCAGCAGGCCGTTCACCACCGACGCAAGCTCGTGGGGATCCACGATATCGACCCCCGATGCCGGGTCGATCCGCTCGAACACCACCTCGATCCCGTCCCGCTCGGCTACACCGATCGCGTTCAGCTCCTGGTGATCTCCCGGCAAGCCACGCTTGGGTACGACCACCGCCGGCAGCCCCAGCACCATCACCTCGGCGAGAGCCCCGGCGCCTCCTCGGCACACCACCACCGAAGCAATCCGCTGGACATCGATGAGCCGGTCCAGATAGCGGTACCCCCGATACACGATCCGGCCTGAGACATCGCGAACCACGAGCGCGTCGTGATCGAACCGGTCGCCGAATGATTGCTCCAGCCGGTGTGCAGTATCCGCAACGGCGTCGTATGCCTCGTCGGCCATCATTCCGATGGCATGGATCACCACCCGGCTACCGCCACCGTCGACCAGCTCGGGCAGAGCGTCCACCAGCGCACGGTTGATGCTCCGGGCCCCCATCGAACCACCGAACACCAGCACCACGTCGTCGTCGGGATCCAGCCCGAGCCGGGACCGCAGCTCGGCCTCGGGAGTCGAGGGAAGCCGGTACTCGGATCGCAGAGGATACCCGGTGAACACGCACCTGTTCGACCACAGAAAGTAACCAGTCTCCACGAACGACACGAGCACGACGTCCGCCAGGAGGGAGGCCACCTTGTTGAGTGCTCCTGGCACGAGGTTCTGCTCGTCGACCACGATCCGGAGGTGGAGCCACGGCCTGAGCAAGAACGCGGCGAAGATCACCGGCGCTGCCGCGTACCCACCGGTTGCGACCACGAGATGAGGCCGGAACCGTACCAAGTGTCCGACACACTCCAACGTTCCACGCCCGATCAGCAGCAGTGCCCGCAATCGCTCCGGCACAGTACCGCCCGCAAAAGGCGCCGACGTGATCCGCTGCAACGGTATCCCCGCCTTCGGCACGATCGCCTCTTCGGCACGGCCCGCGATACCGAGGTACAGCGTCGCCTCCACCATCTCCTGGCGCTCGAGCACGCGGTGAATCGCCAGCGCCGGGTACACATGCCCCCCGGTACCGCCACCGGCCAACACGACGCGCAGGCGCTCCGGACACCGCCGATCCCACATCAGGAACGCCAGCACCGCATACACCAAAGACGCCGGCACAGCCGCTACCAACAGCCTCCCCATCAGCGCCAGGACACCGCCGTTCGCAGAAGGCAGCAGCGGCCAGAGCGCGGCAATCACCGCGACGAACGCTCCGAGCGCCACGACCAAGCGGAACGCAGCTCCAACGAGCTGCCGCACCTCCACCGACACTCCGGAACGACGCAACCAGATCAGCATCAGTCCAGCTTGAACGGTCCACGCGATGGCACTTGCCAACGCGATCCCGCCCTGGGCCAACGGCGTTGAGAACAGCAGCAGGTCACCAATGATGTTGAGACCTCCCCCGATGCCCGCCGCCACCAGCGGCATCCGATTATCCTCGAGAGCAGAGTACACGCGGTTGAACAAGGTCACGAGACCCATCGGCACGATCGCCAGGGCGTAGTAACGGAAAGCGAGCGCCGTGGCGGCGACGGACGCAGAGGCAAAGCTGCCCCGCTCGTACAGGATCCGCACGACCTCTGTCGAGAACACCGCGAGGAACAGCGACACCGGTGCCAGCAGGAAGACGTTCGCTTCAAAACCGAACCGCACCAGTCGGCTCAGACCCGCACCGTCGCGCTCGCCCCGTACCCGCGACAGCTCTGGCGCCAGCGATCTGGTCAGCGCCAGGGAGATGATCGAGAACGGCAGGTGGATGAGGCGAAAGCTGAAGTACAGCGCGGAGATGGCACCCGCTGCAATGAACGAGGCCACCACGCGGTCGACCAGCTCGACCGCCTTGAGGATCATCGCCGATGCGAAGATCCGGGACGACTCGCGCAGTGTCGCGACCAGTGACACCGCGTCGCTCCCGGTCCCCGGCGGCATCGCGCGCACGATCGCGAGCACCGCTGGCAGCTGAACCACGAGATACGCCCCGGCGCCCACCAACCAGCCCAGCACCAGTGCCAGGACACCGTAGCGATGATGGGTCCACAGGAGGACGCCGACGACCGCCAGGTTCATCGCTGCCGGCGCGAGCCCGTAGAGCAGGCGCCGATCGGAGAACAGCAGCAACGCACCGGCAAAAGTTGCAAGGGCAATCAGTCCGAGGAAAGGGGTCAACAGCCGTGCCAGCTGGACCGTCAGTGCGGTGGTGGCCTCATCCATACCCGGCGCGAGCACCCCGACCAGCCACGGCGCCAGCACGAACAGCACGCCCACGGCGACCACGGCCGCGGCACAGACCAGCGAGAACACCTGTGTCAGGAAGCGCCGGGCCTCCGCAGCCCGTCCCTCTGCCACCAGCCGTCGGTACGGGGGAAGGAGCGCCCGTTCGAACATCTCCTCGCCGAGGACTCGACGCAGCAGGTTCGGTACCGAGAACGCCACCACGAAGGCGTCGAACACCGCGGACGCCCCGAACAGGGCAGCCGCGACGATCTCGCGCACGAAGCCGAGGACACGCGTCAGCAGGGTTCCGGCCGAGATCAGCGCCCCCCCTGTGACCACCTGCCGTCCAGTCGCGCCCACGCTACCTCCCAAACGGGGGAGTACCACCCGTCTGAATCACAATCATCCCAGCTCTCGTCGCTCGCGGTCCAAAACTCCACGAGGTGTATGGCACAATGTGGCCTCGCTGTGGCGGACGCCACGTCCGTCGCGTACCGCCTGATCGACCGTAACTGGCTTGGGAAGGATAGCAGTGATACGAATCAAAGCACCCACTCTGGCGATCATTGTAACGTTGGCGTGTATCGCCGGTTGCACAGGAACCGCACCGGGGCCCCAGGTCTCGACAGCCCCCGCACTCACTCCGGCTGCGCCGGCGCCGACGCCAGCCGAGGGCTCACCGGCCACGTCGGACTCGCCGGCATCAGACCCTGAGGACACGGCGGTA
>CAZEJK010000033.1:0-28201 GCA_964512045.1 uncultured Thermoanaerobaculia bacterium | reverse complement strand
TTCCCCGAGATGAACGAGAACTTCACGGCGTACGGTATCGGGTCGCACCGGCACCCTCGAGGCAACAGAGCCGAGCTCGTCTCCCGTCCCGACTCCAACGCCCACGCCGGCGCCTCCGGATCCGGAAGAGGTGCAAGCCGAGGCGCTCGAGGCATGCGAGTCCGCGGCTCAGTTCGTGGACGAGGGCAACATGGACGATGCCCTCGCTGCCCTCGACCGCGCCTACGAGCTCCTGCTGTCCCTGCCGTCGGACGACGACCCCATGGCGCAGCAGACCCGGGACGACCTGCGCCTCCTCGTGGCACAGGAGATTGTTCGCATCCACAGTCAGCAGCGTACCGCCGCGTCTGCTCCCAAGATCGAGTGGTCGCTCGAGATCCCCCTCGTGACCAACGAGCACGTCCAGTACGAGATCGCCAAGTTCACCGGACCAGAGCGGGAGTTCTTTCTCGCGTCGTACAAGCGCTCGGGTCAGTACCGCCAGATGATCCTCGACAAGCTCGCCGAGGCCGGCCTGCCCAAGCAGCTCGCCTGGCTCCCGCTGATCGAGAGCGGGTTCAAGGTCAGCGCCCGATCACGCGCGAGCGCCGTCGGAATGTGGCAGTTCATTGCCTCCACCGGCCTCCGCTTCGGCATGAGCCGTACCTGGTGGTACGACGAGCGCATGGACTTCGTCAAGTCGACGGACGGTGCAATCGGCTACCTCACGGAGCTGCACGAGGTGTTCGGCGATTGGCCGAAGGCGCTCGCAGCCTACAACTGCGGCGAGCGCAGGGTCATGCGTCTGGAGCGCAGTCGTCCTGACCAGTACATGGACTTCTGGGACCTGTACGAGCTGCTGCCTCGCGAGACTCGACGGTACGTGCCGCGGTTCTTCGCCACACTGATCCTGATCGAGGACCCTGAGAAGTACGGCCTGGTGCTCCCACAGCCGGATCCGCCACTGCCGGAGTGGACCACCGTGGCGATCGAGCGCTCGGTCCGCCTGAGCGACCTCGAGTCGGAGCTCGATCTCGAGAAGGGCTCGCTCAAGGCTCTCAACCCGGAGCTCCGACACGAGGCGACGCCGAAGACGTCGTACCAGCTGAGGATCCCTGTTCAACTGCGTCAGACCGCGGTGGAGAGGATCGCAGCTATCGACGAGTGGAGCCCGCCACAGCCCGCGTACGTCACCTACCGCGTTCGACGCGGCGACACACTCTCCGGCATCGCCCGGAGGTTCGGCGCCAGCGTCACCTCGATCGTCGACGCCAACCGGCTGCGCAGCCGACACCGGATCGGTATCGGCCAGGCGCTGCGCATCCCCAACGGCAGCTCTGCCGCTCTCGCAGAGCCGGAGGTGACCGGCGACCCGATGGCGTACACCGTCCGTCGTGGAGACTCGCTGTACTCGATCGCCAAGAGGTACCGAACCACCGTCAACACCCTGAAACGGCTCAACAACCTCTCCTCGAACATGATCCAGCCGGGGCAACGTCTGACCATCCGTCCCGGCGAGGGCCGGACCGTCGCCGGGACGCGCTACACCGTCCAACGCGGCGACACCCCGAGCGAGATCGCCGACCGACACGGAGTTGGTCTTTCGGTCCTGCTCCGCGCCAACGGGCTCAGCCGGCGGAGCACCATCTACCCCGGCCAGGTCCTGGTGATTCCGAGGTGAGGACCGCGTTGCACGGGCACGGACCACGGTGATCGAAGCTGTCATCTTCGACATGGACGGGGTGCTGATCGACTCCGAGCCAATCTACGACACGATCGCCCTCGAGCTGCTGGCCGAACGGGGCCACCGGCCTCCTGACGAGCTGTTCGATCAGCTCCGCGGACTGACATCGGACCAGGTTTGGGCAAAGATTGCCGCTGCGATCGAGCTGCCGAGCATCGCCGAGGAGCTCGCCACCGAGTGCACGCACAGGCTCGAGCAGTTCTTCACGACGTCCCCAGACCTCAGCGCAATCGACGGTATCCCCGAGCTTGTCAGAGCGCTGCAAGCGCACGGGCTGCGTCTGGCCGTGGCCTCCTCGTCCGTTCGCGATCGCGTCGAGATCATCCTCGACCGCCTGCAGCTGCGCGCTTTCATGGACGCGGTCCTGACCGGCGACGACGTCACCGCCAGCAAACCCGATCCGGAGATCTTCGTTGCCGCTGCGGCTCGGATGGGACTTCGACCGGAGCGGTGCGCCGTGATCGAGGATAGCCACAACGGCCTGCTCGCCGCCCGTGCTGCAGGCATGGCAGTCGTGGCGTACGCGCCGGACGTTTCGCTGATCCTCTCAGCACCACACGACCTGCTGATCCGCAGCTTCACGGAGCTGAGCCCCGAGCGGCTCCAGCGGCTGACCCAAGCACAGACGAAGTCGGCGACGCCCCCCTCGACCAGCTGAGCCCGACGTCACGAGACCTCGGCGTCCGCACTCGCCTCTGGCATCGTGTTGCCAACGCGGGCGCGGGACCGGCACCACCGGAGCATCCCTTTGAATGCGGCCCGCGGCCGCGTTGGTTGCTATAATCCCCAGCCGAAATGGCCGTCTGCTGCGGCCAGCCACTCCATCTCATCGACCTGGAGGCCCGGATGCCCGACCTGAATGCGATCCTGACCCAACGTTCCGAGGTGGCCCCTGGTCTGCTCGTCATCCGCGTCACCCCCGATGGATGGGAGCTCCCGCCGTTCACTCCAGGACAGTTCACCGTCCTCGCGCTGCCTGGCACTGCACCGCGGTACCACCTTTCCGAGCCCGAGATCGACCCACCCAAGAAGCCCGACAAGCTGATCAAGCGGGCGTACTCGATCGCGTCGTCGTCGCAGGCCCGTAGCTACCTCGAGTTCTACGTGGCGCTCGTCTCGACCGGCTCGCTCACTCCGCGGTTGTTCGCACTGAACATCGGCGACCGGGTCTGGATGGCGCCCAAGATCACCGGCATGATGACGCTGGAGAACACACCGGAGGATACCAACGTGGTGCTCATCGCCACGGGAACCGGGCTGGCGCCGTACATGAGCATGGTCCGCACGTTCATTCGCGGTCAGACCGGCAGAAAGTTCGCTGTCATCCATGGCGCCTACCACTCATGGGACCTCGGCTACCGCGACGAGCTGATGACCCTCGAGCGGCTGTCGGACGACTTCTTCTACATTCCGACACTTTCCCACCCCGACGAAGAGCCGGTCCCGTGGCAAGGTCATACCGGGTTTGTGCAGTCGGTGTGGACCGACGGCACCCTTGAGGCCGCCCTGGGGTTCACGCCGACACCGGAGAACACCCACGTCTACCTGTGCGGCAACCCGAACATGATCGAGGACATGGTCAGCCTGCTCGAGGACGCGCGCTTCGTCGAGCATACGCGCAAGGAGCCCGGCAACATCCACGTCGAGCGTTTCTGGTAGTCGACATGACTGATGCACCCAAGCCCCATTACGCAAGCAAGCACCCTGCCGATGCCCGGCCCGAGCCAAAGCTCGCCGAGGCCATCGCCAGGCGCTCCTCTCCTGATGGGCTGAGCTGCGAGAACGCCTTCGAGCTGGCCGCCGAGCTGCGCGTCGACCCCGACCGCATCGGGCGCACCGCCGATCTCGCCGAGCTCCGGTTGATCCGCTGCCAGCTCGGCCTGTTCGGCTGGCCCGAGACCCCCACCGAGCAATCCGTGCCGGCCGAACCGATGCGCAGCACCATCGAGGCCGCGATCCGCCGTGAGCTCGTGGACGGCGGCCTCCCCTGTATCCGTGCATGGACGATCGCAGATGAGCTTCAGATCCCACGTATGGCCGTGGCCGCCGTGTGCAACGCCACGGACGTCCGGATCACACGCTGTCAGCTCGGCGCCTTCGGCTGAGCCGCTCGCGACGCCACCCCGCCAGAGCCTCCGTCTCGCGCTCGCCGTTTCGTGCTCTGACGTGACCCGCGCGCCGAACCGCGCTATCGTAGAGGCCAACACTGCTCTCGACTCCGGAGACGCCGATGCCGTTGCAGCTGAGCGAACGACAGCAGTCCACGGTGGCCGCGGGGCTCACGATCCTCGCGGTGTTCGTGATCCTCCTCGCGCTGGCCGCGCTGTTCTACCTGATCGGCGCGTTCTTCTCGAGGTTCTCGAACGTTTTCTTGCCACTGGCCACCGCGGCGGTGGCCGCCCTGGTGTTCAAACCGTACTACGAGCTCCTCCGGAAGCGGCTGCGCCTGCCGCCGATCGTGGCCCTTGCCGCCGTGTTCCTGTCGATCGTCATCCCGATCGCCGCCTTCCTGTTCTTCTTCGGCCACCTCCTGGTGGAGCAGATCAGCGATCTCGTCAGCAAGGCGCCGGAGTGGTGGGCCTCCGTCAAGGCCGAGGTACTGGAGCGCTGGCCGGAGATTCGTGAGCATCCCTACTACCAGCGCATCACCGACGCGATCCAGGGTCAGGGTGGCACGTTCATGGAGGGGCTCCAGTTCTTCGGCAACACCGCGCTGTCCGCCGGTGCAGGGGTGCTGCGCTGGACCGGAACTCTGTTCGCATGGGCCGTGCTGCCGGTGTACTTCTCGTTCTTCCTGCTCGCAGAGAGCAAACCACTTCCTGTGGAGTCGCTCCTGCCGTTCCTGAAGAGCGAGACCCGCGAGGACGTCGGCTACCTCGTACGAGAGTTCATTGGCATCATCGTCGCCTTCTTCCGTGGCCAGCTGGTGATTGCATTCCTGCAGGGACTCCTGTTCGCCACGGGCTTCAGCGTGGTGGGTCTCAAGTACGGCTTCGTGCTCGGCCTGCTCCTGGGCTTTCTCAACATCATTCCCTACCTGGGCAACATCGTTGGCCTTGGCATCGCCATTCCGCTCGCACTGTTCCAGACCGACGGTGGACTGATTCGGCTCGCACTGGTCCTGGTGGTGTTCGCGCTGGTCCAGATGATCGAGGGGTACATCCTGACGCCGCGCATCATGGGCGATCGCACGGGTCTCCACCCGATGGTGATCATCGTCGCCATCTTCTTCTGGGGCAGTGCCCTCGGCGGCATCAACGGCATGATCCTGGCGATCCCGCTGACGGCGTTCTTGGTCGTGTTCTGGCGCCTGGCCCGCGAGAAGTACATGCGCGAGCTGGTGTAGGAGAGCTCTGAGGTCTCAGTGCTGAGTTCTTAGTTCTGAGTTCTAAGTTTTTAATTCTTAAGTCTTAATTGACTTCTCGGAGTGTAGTACGGGGACCGGATGGTGGGGATCCGGCTGTCGGGGCCGGGACCGGGGCCAGGACCGGAGCCGGGCTGCGGCGTCGTCGGTTCTGCGAGTGAGACTGGGTGGATGGGGAAGCTCAAGGCCACGACCCAACGCGGCCACGTTGCCCGCTGATGCACTACGAACAGCGGATCGATCGACGCTCGCGCACCGTGTCTGGTGCGGACTATGGCAGCGTGAACGTCGTCTCGATGGTGCCGCCTTTGAGGCTATCGTAGCGAACGGTCACCTCTCCGCGCCCTCCCAGGAGAAAGTAGAGCGTCCGGCTGGACCTGCCGTCCACGCCCTCCACCTCCAGCCGCTCCGGTCTGTGCTGCTGCAGTGACACCTTGCCGAGCCACTCGTCCTCGACCACCCCGGAAGCAACGACCGTGACGTCGCGACCCTCGACGAGCGCAAGATCCGGTCGATGCAACCGATCCCGCCGCGCCACTGTGAGCATTGTCGGTGTGGCCCGCTCGTTGACAACAGGCACCCGGACTGCGTACAGATCCGGCCCCAACGCCTCGATTGTGGGGTCCCCAAAGCGGATCTTCGGCAGCTCGGAGGCGTGGAACAGCACGAACATGGCGTTGCGGTGCATCTCCTCCTCGAGGAGGAAGCTCTCCGGCACCCGGTTGGCGTCGAAGGTCCATCCACCCACCTCGATGTCGCCGTACTGCGGATGCACCACAGGCTTCCACTCGTGGAACTGCCGACCTCCGGTGAGCAGATCGTTGAAGGCGAACCGCTCCTCGTCCGTGACCTCGCCGTCGCCGTCAGTGTCCACAGGTGGGTCGTAGAGCTCGTTGGTGAACGCGATCGCACCATGGACGCGGTAGAAGTAGTCCGTGGTGCCACCGTACACGGTGTACAGGTCCTTGTACGAGATCAGGTACTCGTAGCCGGGCAGAATCTTCTCACCCTCCTCGCCCAGGAAGTCGTACACACGCACATCCGCCGCCGGGTAGCGCCCCTCCAGCTTGGCGCCCGGCCCCCTGAGGATCATCTCGCCGTAGTTGTGAAAGCTCTGGACCCCGGCGATGTTCGGATGGTCCATGGCCCACAGGCCGATGCTGCGCGTCTCGGGAATCGAGAACGGGTACTGGCCGGCGCCGGACTGCACGTACGAGGGCTGCCACATGAACCCCCAGGTTCGGTTCGGGTCCACGTACCCGGGCATGTCCTCGTTGACGCGGCCGTCGCCGTCGTTGTCGATACCCTCGCCGCCCAGCATGATCCAGTCGCCGAGCTCATCAGCCGGCGCCATCGCGAGGATCCTCGGATCGCGCGGATCGAGCCGCATGCGGCCGTGACCCGCCGGCACCTTCTTGCGCATCTGCGTGATCACGCCATCGCCATCCAGATCGTCGTAGCCATCCTCGTCCACACGGCCGTCGCGGTCGTCGTCCACCGGCTGCATCACCGTGCGCGGGAAGCTCGCAGTCGCAGGACCACGGAACCAGCCCGCACGTCCGTCCGGGTTCACGACCGGCACCAGGTAGAAGGTGACGCGGTCCACGAGCTCGGTGATCCGCCCCAGGCGCCCGTAGTTGCGGAGCAGGAAGTCGAGCATGTACAGCGTGGCCTCGGTGCCCTGCACCTCATTGCCGTGGATGTTGCCATCCACGTACATGGCGGGCTTGGTGTCGGCCGGACCGGTCGCAGGGTTCGTCAGCGTGACCAGCCACATGTCCCGTCCTTCGATGCTGGTACCGATACTCTCCAGGTCAATCCACTCCGGGTAGGCTGCCGCGTAGCCGCGAAGGATCTCGGTCACCTCCTCGAAGTCGTGCAAACGGTTAAACGACACGGAGGGCGGGTACACGGCCGGCTCGATCGGCACTCCGGCCGAGACGAGCGAAACGGTTGCCATCACGGCAGCACTGAACGTCACGAGTGTTCCGAGTCGCATCCTCAGACCCCCTCTCCGACCACGATCTTCGCGCCACTGGATCCTGCGGCGTCGGTCAGCACCTCCACCGTGATCTCGCGTCCCTCCCGCGCCCGCACCAGCCACTCGCCGGCCACCGTCCCACTGCTGCCCTCCAGCCGCTCGGAGGTGACGGTATCGGTCCCGGTCACCAGCTCGACACCGTCGCTGGTCACCAGTCGCAGTCGCACCGGCAACCGCACCCGCGCGCGTACGGCCATCGCGGTATGGGTCGGGAGGAAGCCGCGGTTCTGGGCCACAGCACGGACTCGGTACACGCCGGATCCGAGGGGCTCTGCGTCCAGCGAAACAACCTCGACCCGTGCCAGCTGACCGGCAAGATCCAGGACGGTGTCGGTGTGGACCTCGAGTGCAGGCGCGAGCACGGACATCGGCGGCGCGATCTCGATGAACGGATCCACGCCTCCCACCTCGGCGGCGGTTCCGTCCGACAGGTTGACCGCAGTCCATGGCGTCAGCGCTTCCGGCACGTGCTCGGCCACCCAGTCGAGGACCTCACGCTGCCTCTGCACCTGGGGATCATCGTCGCCCGCGGCGTCAGACGATCCTCCACCACCCATCTGGCGCACCATTCGGGCCATCATCTGCGGCGTTACCTGACCACTCTCCACACGCTGGATCACCATCGCCGCCGTGAACTGTGGAGGCGCCCCCACCTCCTCGAGAAACGCCGCGATCCGCTCCTCGCCGAGGGCGAGAAGCTCCTCCGATGACATCTCCTCGAGGCTGTCGACGGTGAGCATCGTGTCGTCACCTTCGTCGCCTTTCTCTGCGGCCGGTACTCCCCAGACGTCCAGCTCCAGAGCCAGGACACCGTACTGGTAGTACAGCCACGGTGTCACACCACCGCGAGCGTACTGCCGCACCGGTCGCTTCGTGTCCAGCCCTGCCTCCTTCATACGCTCGGCGTACGGCTTTGCAAGATGGCTCAGCAGCTCGCTGTCCTCCTCTTGCATCTCCGTGGCGGGACCCGCGCCGAGGAACTGGGCCAGCTGCTCCTTGGTCACCTGGTTGCGGACCACGAACGGCAGCTCCTTGGCAACCTCCCACACCTCGTCGAGCGTGTACTCCTCATCCTCCTCAAAGCCCAGCATCTCGGCGGCAAAGGCCGGCACCTTGAACTTCTGCTTCCCGAGGTCACCGACTCCTCCGGTGGAACGCGGTGCCTCGAGGAGGTTGTTGGCGGGACCGTAGACGACCGCCAGTGCGACGTTGCGATGACCGAGCAGGAAGTCCATCACGGACTTCGACTCCGGCGCGAAGCTCGGCCACGGCCCGGCGGATCGCTGTGGGAACGGAAAGGCATGGGCAAAGTTGTTGTCGACCACCACGCCCTCGGCTGGATCTTCGTTGAAGGCGCCGTCGTGATCGTCGTCCATACCCTCCGTCTCCAGCCTCCAGCCACCGGAGCGCTCGGCGAGCGGATCGGCCTCGACCATCACCCGCGGGTCATCGGAGTGCGGCTGCCAGCGACCTTCCGGGTCGGGGATCCTCAGAGCAGTGATCACCCCGTTGCCGTCCAGGTCATCTGGCCCGTCCTCGCCGATCAGTCCGTCCACATCGTGGTCCAGCGCCTGACCGTTGCCGGCACGCCTGGAGACCGGAGTCGCGAACATCCCGTCGTGCGCATCGGGGTTGAGCACCGGAAGCACGTAGAAGGTCCGTGATTCCAGCAGCTCCTTCGACTCGAGCAGCCGCGAGATCAGATGGAGCGCGGCCTCGGTGCCAGAGTTGTGGAACCCTGCCGCGTTGGCGGCCACGAGCACGGCCGGCCGCTCATCCGGTGCGACCGCACCGGCGCCCGCCAGCTGCGCCAGGAGCAAAGACCGTCCTCCCGCGGACGTACCGATCGTCTCCAGCTCCAGCTGCGGATGCTCCGCGGCCCACGCCGCGAGCTGGTCCTGCACCTCGGCGAACGTGTGGTACGCGTCCCGATCGACGGCGTGCCCGCCCGCGGCGGTCAAGACCCCCACCAATATGACGATCACCACGCTTCTACCACCCACAGCCCCCCTCCTTGTACAGCTCGATCCGGACTGAAACCACATCTTCCGCAGACTACCACTTCTCATGACGCACGCAGTCCGTGAGGTGAGAAGCGGCGCTCGACCAGACGTGCCCCCCAGCTCTCGGTTCAGTCCCGCTTTCGAGCAGCAGCCATGGGTGCATGGTTGCACGCATTCACGCATGATGGTGCCAGCCCCGACCCCCAGAGTCAGTCGATCTCCGATCGGACGCACCGCGCAGACTGCTTACGGTTGAAATGCGAACCGATGAGCTCCCGTTTCGAGACCGGTGAAAGGAGACCTATGCTGGTTCCGCGCCTGCAACGATCCATGATCGTCCGCCACTTCACAGTCCTGACTATCTGTTGTCTGACGACACCACTCGCATCCGCAACCGACACCACAGCCACAGTCGTCGGGGCGATGACGAGCGCCGAACCTGCAAGGACCTCCGTCTGCTCCCACCACGTCGCGCCAAACGGCGACGATGCCGACGCCGGAACACGTCAGGCTCCGTGGTCGACCATCGGCCATGCCGTCGAGACCGCTGTCCCGGGCGATGTCATCTGTGTTAGCAGCGGACGGTACAGCGGCAACATCACCATCAGCCGTTCCGGAGCGGAGCATGCGCCGATCACGATCGTCGCCGCCGATCCGGACGTCGAGATCGCAGGCACTGTGAACCTGCGTCCCGGCGTTGCTCATCTGCGCCTCAGCGGTCTTCGTATCAGCGGCGGGGACGACCTCGGCGTCGTACTCTGGGGCGACAACTCCGATGTCCTGCTCCGCGACCTCGATATCGTGGGCGGGATCCAGATGACGCTCGGCGACGGCGACGAGCCGCTGTTCGGCCCCGTTGAGAACGTAAGGGTCGAGCGCAGCACCATCAACGGCAGCCGCTCGAGCGGGATCGCCTGTCGTCCCGGTCCGTGTCGCAACCTCATCTTGACGGAGCTGGATGTCTCAGGAGCGACCGAGCACGGCCTCACCGCCGCCGGCGAGGCGATCACCGTCCGCCGCAGCTTTGTGCATGACAACGGCGGTGATGGGATCGTTCTGGCAGGGCGTACCACCATGCGCGTCGAGCACAACCACCTCGCTCGCAACCGCGGCACGGGCATCCGTCTGGACAACGGCGGGGACGTGATCAACAACCTCGTCATGGATAGCGGAGACGCCGCGCTGCGAACGACCGACGGTGTCACCAACATCGTCAACAACACGTTTGCGGCGTGCCACCGCTGCGAGCACCTCGTGCACGTGACCTCACCTCGTGCCTCGATCGACAACAACATCCTGTTCAACGACAGCCGAACGATGACCGGTGCGCTGCTCGGCCTCGCCCGCGGGACGCTCGACACGCCATCGGCGGAGCACAACCTGCTCTACAACCGGTACGGCGCCAGCGACGCCGTCTGTGAGCTTTCCGACCGCAGCCGCTGCGTCGACTCGAACGAGCTCGAAGCAGGCAGCTGGGGTAGCAACCGTTGGGCCGAGCCCCGGTTCTTCGCCGCCGAGCTCGGTGACTTCCACCTGCTTGAAGACAGCCCGGCGGTCAACAGCGGCCGCTCCGAGGTGGCTCCCCCTCGCGACCTGGACGGTCACCAGCGCGACTCGGCGGCGGACCTCGGCGCCTTCGAGCACCAGCCCGACGCCTGTCTGCTCGCGTGTGGCGCCCACCTGCCGGCCACCATCGCGGCTCAGACGCCATTGGACCTCCGAGCCACCATCACGACCCAAGGCTGCTCCGAGGTCCCGAGAGTCCAATGGACGCTCGGCGACGGCACCACGCTCACAGCCAGGCACGGCCGCCACACCTACGACTCCCCTGGACAGTTCGAGTGGGCCGTCGATGTCGCAGCAGAGCAGCACCGCTGCACTGCTGGTGACACCATTCGGGTCGTGGCGTCTCGGCGCGTGAACGATCTCGCCTCCGACGATGCTCGCAGCTCTCGAGCAACGCCTCGGAGTAGCGGTGCTCCGGCCCGTGTCGCGTCGTTGCCGTGGTGGACTGTCGACGGTGGCGGCGGGACCTCCTCTGGCGGCGCGTACACTCTCTCGGCAACCATCGGCCAACCAGACGCGAGCGGCCCGCAGGCAGGCGGCTCGTACACGCTGACCGGCGGCTTCTGGGCCGGCGCACCACGGATCCACTGCGACGTCGACTTGAACGGCGCCTGCGACGCAGCGGACCTCGCGTGGGTGGTGGCATGTGCCGATGACCCGTCCGGATGCGGCGCTCCGGGCAACCCGGACGTCAACCGCGACGCTGCAATCGACGGCCTCGATCTGACCGCAGTGCTGGTCAGCGTCTACTGAGCACCGAGGAGGACAAACGATCATCCACCGATGCGGCACGCTCGCCGCACTCCAACGACCACACCGACAGGGAGGTCACCGATGAGATCACAAGCACGAAACACCCTCAGCTGGACCGCTGCAATCACTGCGATCCTCATGCTCGCTCTGCCCGCACGCACCTTCGCCCAGCCGAACGGAGCCAAGGAGGGCGAGGTCTCTCGAACCCTCCAGGCCACGTCGACGAGCCGAGCAGCGGTCACCAGCACGTTCACCTACCAGGGCGTGCTCGAGGAGAGCGGCCAGCCGGTCGACGGCAACCGGCAGATGACCTTTGGCCTGTCGCCAGTCGACGACTGCTCTGCGCTAGTTGCGCCGACCGTGGGACAGACGGTCACGGTCAGTGATGGCCTCTTCTCCGTGGAGCTCAGCTTCAGTGCCGACGTGTACACCGGTCGCGCGTTGTGGCTACTCACAGAGGTCGAAGGCACCCCGGTCGGATGTCAGGCACTGCAAGCCGTCCCGTACGCCAACACGCTCCGACCAGGCGCGATCATCAAGGCGGACGTCGCGTCCGAGGAACAGCTCCTGGATATCCGATCCGGCGAGACCAGCCCCGACGAAGGCGTCCTCGGCGCCAAGCTGGGGGGCAGAAGCAGTGTCGGCTACCCCATAGGCGTGTTTGGCTACGGGTTCGAGTTCGGGGGAACCGGAGTATGGGGCGAGTCGGACGGCGAGTTCGGCTGGGGCGTCAACGGCGTCGCTGAGGGCAACGAGAGCATCGGCGTCCGCGGTATCGCCAACGCCCTCACCACACAGACCTACGGCGTCTACGGCGAGGTCGCCTCCCCCGACGGGCATGCCGGGTACTTCGAGCACACCGCGACTGACGCGGGCGTAGCGCTCTCTGCGATGGGCCCAACCGGCGCCGTCATCACCGGCACGAATGGCTCCGGGCTGAAGGTCGAGAGCTCCGGAGACGAAGGGGGTGACGACGGCGTCCGCGGAGAGCACAGCAGCGGCGATGGGGTCGTCGGGTTCAGCGACGGCACAACCGACCTCGACAACGGCGTCATCGGGTTCACCGACGGTGGCTACGGCGTCTACGGCTTCAGCAACGCAACGGGCCAGTACGCCGCCTACTTCGCTGGCCCGATCAGAGCCGACTCATGCACCGGCTGCACCACCCGCTACGTCGCCCGCAACGCCTCGGACACCACCCTCCAGCTTGGCGACGTGGTGACCGCTGCAGGCGTCGACACGAAGACGAACGGCAGCGGGCAACCGGTCATCCTGACGGCGCCCGCAACCACGGGGGACAGCGTTCTCGGCGTCGTCGTCGGCCGCACGACGATGACGATCGCTGACGACAGCCAGGACGACGTCAAGCCGGGGGCCCACTACGGCCCCACCGGTGGACCGGCGGCGCCTGGCGACTACGTTGTCGTGGTGGTCCAGGGAATGGCTCAGGTCCGCATCGATGCGAGCAGGGCGGTCACGATCGGCGAACGTATCGGGCTCGGCGCCAACGGCGTGACTCAGACGGACAGAAGCTCGTCCTTCGCCATGGTGCTCGACGACGCCTCAGAGACGCGGGACGGCCTGGTGTGGGCGCTCCTCGGCGCCTTGTAGCGACCAACGCGGCAGTGAGAACGCTCTCTCCGGAGTGCGGAGCACCCCTTTGGTTGCGGCCCGCGGCCGCGTTGGCGGCTCAAAGATCGACATCTTCGAACGAGCGAAGGCTCATCGCCGGAGGCCGGGCAGCCGGGGTCCGGCTGACGGGGCCGGGACCGTAATCGGGGGCCGGGGCCGGGCTGAGGCGGCGTCCCTCCTGCGAGTGAGCTTGGTTGGGCGGCACTCTGTACTCTGAGCTCTCGACCTTGGACCTTCAGTTGCCGCCCGTGGGCTCGGACGATCGCCTCACCGGGACGACAGCCACGCCGCCAACCGCTCGAAGCCCTCGTCGATCGAGATGGCGGGCTCGTAGCCGAGGTCGCGGCGGGCAGCAGTGAGGTCGTACCAGTGGGCGGTCGACAGATGCCGGACGAGGAACCGGGTGAGCATCGGCTCCTCTCTCTGCCCGGTGGCCTTGGCGAAGCCCTCCATGATGGCGCCAGCGAACAAGGCCACCGGCGCCGGCACCGAGCGGCGCACCGGACCGAGCCCGCCGGCGGCCAGGATCCGGTTGATCCACTCGCGGATCGGGAGCGGCTCGCCCTGGCTGATGAAGTAGACGCGTCCGGCACACGCGGCGCCCGGCTCGAGGCGTTCGCACGCCTGCAGGTGCGCGTCGGCGGCATTGTCCACATACACCGTGTCCACCAGCTTGTCGCCGGAACCCACCAACCGGAGACGACCAGCGCGCTGCCGCTGCAGCAACCGCGGCACGAGATGGTTGTCCCGCGGGCCCCAGATCAGGTGCGGCCGCAAGGCGACTGTGGCGAGATCCGGTCCATTGGCCGCCAGCACCCGCTGCTCGGCCACCGCCTTGGTGGCCGGGTAGTGCGCATGAAACTTCCGCGGGTACGGCAACGACTCGTCGCCGCCCTCGATGTCGCCGCCTGCGTGGACCACGCTCGGGGTGCTGGTGTACACCAGTCGTCCCACGCCGTGCGTGCGACATGCTGCGAGCACGTTGTCGGTTCCGGTGATGTTCGCCCGTTCATACTCGCGGTACGGTCCCCACACGCCGGCCTTCGCCGCCACGTGGAAGACGACATCAACTCCGGCGACGGCCGCGTCCACAGCATCGGCCTCGGCCAGATCGCCCCGATAACAGGTCACGCCGAGTGCTTCGAGCTCCGGGTAGGTCCCCCGTGCCAGGCTCGACACCTGCCACCCCAGATCCACGAGCTTCTCGACGACTCTCCTTCCGAGAAAGCCCCCACCGCCGGTCACGAGAGCCTTCACCGGAGCCTCCTGCTCGCCCACTCGGCCAGCTGTCCGCGACGGATCTTCGCGTTGTGGCGAGTATCCACGGGGAACGACGGGTGCACCAGAACCGCACGAATCCCCGCCGTGTGCTCGAACCGCGCGCCGATATCGAGGAGCTCCGTGGTCAGTGCCGCCGTATCGCGACGGTAAGCCTCCGGCTCCAGCTCGACGACGATGACGGGCTCGATGCCGTCGTCCCGTTGCACACCCACCAGCGCCGAGCGGTAGACGTCCGGATGGGTATCGAACACACCCTCGCACGGCACGGTGTACAGCTCGCCGCCCGCGGCTCGCACGCGCTGCGACTTGCGGCCGCCAAACCACAGACGCCCGTCGTCGTCAAGGTACCCGAGATCGCCCATGCGGTGGGCCACGGTCCCATCGCCGTTCGGGATCTTGGCCAGCTCCGTCGCCCGCTCGTCGGCGAAGTACCCCACCGTGACCTGCGGGCCTCGAACCACGATCTCACCAATCTGACCGGTCGGCAGCAGCTCGGCCTTCGACCAGCTCCTGATCGGGTCATCGGTGATTGCGATGATCGACACCTCGATCGAGGGTACCGGTCTGCCGACGCAGACTCCGCGTCCCTCGTCAGTCGCGTAGCGCGTCTCGGCGAGGACCTCGTTCGAGCCGATCAGTGCCACCGGTAGCGACTCCGTCGCGCCGTACGGGGTGAACACCTCGGCGCCCTCCGGCAGCATCGTCAGGAACCGCTCGATGATCCGCGCCGACACCGGCGCTCCGGCCGAGGTCACTCGCCGCAACGACGGCAGCTTCGCACCGGTGGCCTCACCGTACCGCCCCACCGTGTTGAGCAGCGCCGGCGACCCGAACATGTTGGTCACTCCGAAGTCGTGCACCGCCTCCACGATCCGTCGCGGATCGACCGTCGCCGGACGGGTCGGATCCATGTCCGGAACCACGGTCGTCATCCCCAGCGCCGGATCGAACAGACCGAACAGGGGAAACGTCGGGCAGTCCACCTCGCCCGGCTCGATGCCGAGCATCTCGCCGATCGCCGCGACCTGCGCCTGGAAGTTCCCGTGACCGTAGATCACGCCCTTCGGTGTGCCGGTGCTTCCACTGGTGAACAGGATCGCCGCCATCTCTCCGTCGGGACCCGCCATCGGGGCGTGCCCAACCGCACCCTCCCGCTCAAGATCTGCGAGGGTCCGTCCGGCCAGCAGCCGCCGCCGTCCCACGGTCACCGTAGTCCGGATCGTCCGGCGGCTCCAGCCGAGGATCAGCCGTGCGAGGTTCGCCTTCGGCACGCCCACGAACGCCTCCGGTCGCGCGTTGCCGAGGCACCGCTTCAGGTTGGCCAGACCGATCCCCGGATCGACGAGCACCGGCACCGCCCCTGCGCGAAATAGAGCGAACACGAGGGTGTACATCTCCAGGCTCGGGCTCACCATGAGCACCGTGCGAACCCCCGGCCCGATGCCGACCCGCTCGAGCCCACGGGCGACCTGCGCGCTGGCCTCGTCCAGCTGCCGGTAGGTCAGGTGCACGTAGCGCACCCTGCCCCAGCGGTCACGCCCGTCCGGGCACACGACCGCTGTCGCGTACGGACGATCCAGAGCCATCCTGGCGAGATGAGCGGCGATGTTGGCGCCCGCTGGAACCGGCTCAGTCACCGCATCACCCCCCGTTCGACAGCGGGTGTGCATCGAGGAACTGCTCGACGAGCTCGCTGACCTCTTCGGACGCGTCCTCGAGCACGTAGTGTCCCGCGTCCGAAAAGCGGTGCACCTCGGCTGACGGCAGCCGCCGCTGCCACTCGGCCAGGAAGTGGTGATCGAACACGAAGTCCTTCTCGCCCCAGCAGATCATGGCCGGCACATGGCGCAGACGATCGAGGTTGTTGGCCACCTCGTCGAGCACCGAGTACGCCGGATCGCTTGGCCTCAGGGGAATATCCTGGACGAACCGCAAGGTGGCGATCCGCTCGTGCCAGCTGCTGTAGGGAGCACAGTACGCGTCCCGCACGTCCGGCGGCATCGGCCGCCGGGTGCACGCCACCCGGGTCGCACCACGCGCAAACGCATTGAACCCTCGGACCAGGAAGGCTCCCAGCGGCGTGTTGCGCACCAACCAAAGCTGCCACGGAAGCTTCTTGTTCGCGGGAAGATGGAACGCAGCGGTGTTCAAGATGACCAGCCGCCCCACCCGCTCGGCGTGACGCACCGCCCACGCCATGCCGATCACACCACCCCAGTCGTGCACCACCAGCGTGACCGGCCGGTCGAGCCCGAGGTGCTCGATCAGAGCCGTCAGATCCTCCACTCTTCGCGCCAGGGTGTAGCGGTACCGGTCGTCGCCCGGCGTGTCGGAACGGCCGCAGCCGATGTGATCCGGCACGATCGTTCGATACCGGTCGGAGAGCGTGCGCACCAGCTCGCGGTAGTACAACGACCAGGTGGGGTTGCCATGGACCATGACGATCGGCTCGCCGGCGCCTTCGTCCAGGTAGTGCAGCCTGCCGCCGTCAAGCTCGAGAAAGTGGCCTTCCCACGGGTACATGGAGCTTGGCACACGTTCGGTAACGGGATCCCGGTTCATCCCTCAGCCCTCAATCAGCTACCACTGCACCTCGGCCATGGTGCAGTTGAGCCCACTGCCGATCCCCGCCAGTGCGATCCGATCGCCGCTGCTGAAGCGGCCCATCTCCATCGCCTTGCACATCGCAACCGGCACCGACGCCGGCCCGATGTTGCCGTACTCCGGAAACGTCAGGTAGAACTTCTCCAGATCCAGGCCGAGCCGCTCGGCGAACTTGCCGGTGTGTGCCTTGCTGACCTGGTGGACGATCACGTGATCGATCGTCTCCGGCGTCCACCCGAGCTCCCTGGCCGCTTCCTTCCAGGTCAGCTCGGCCAGGTCGAGGCCTGCGATCAGCAGCTGATGGGTATCCGTCTCCATCTTGTCCAGGTTGCCGCGGCACAGGTGGTTATGCTCCGTCGCTGCGCGGCTCACCCCGCCCAGAAAGCGGTGGCCTCCCGATGCCAGATCGCTGCGACCGAGCACCATCGCCGCTGCTCCCGAGCCGAGGGTCAAGGTCGCAAAGTTGGCACGAAAGGTCTCGGGGTCGATGTCCTCCCGCGTGAGCAGCTTCATGGTGGTCTCCACGGCCAGCCTGCTGGTCTCCGCATCGACCACGATGCCGTACTCCACCTGCCCTCGCTCGATCATGTTGCCGACGACATCCATGCCGTTGACGAACGCCAGGCACGCGTTGCCGAGATCGAAGTTCATGCAGGTATTGGCAAGTCCCAGGTTGCCATGCACGATGCACGCGGTGGAGGGTTCCAGGAAGTCCCGACATACCGACGTGTTGACCAGCACGCCGAGCCGCTCCGGCTCGAGCTTTGCCGCCTCGATCGCGTGGCGCGCCGCTGCTGTCGCCGCCTCGCTCGGCACCACGCCTTCGTCCCAGAACCGTCGGCAGTGGATTCCGGACAGGTCTCGGATCAGGTCGGGTCGCATCCCAAAACGCTGGAGCGTCGGAGCGAGCTGTCGTTCCAGCTCCTCGGACAGTACCCGGTGGGGCGCGTCAACGCAGCTCAAACTCAAAATGGAGACGTTCTCGAAACGGGTGCGCATTCTCTACCCTCAGTTCGAATTCTACAGGCGCGCTGGGATGCTTCGGTGGCCGGCGGGGCCTGAGAAAACACCAATGGCTCGCCACGCGCTCCGCAGGATATCAGACGCAAGGGTACTACGGTTTGAACGCGTCCGCGGACCGCGGTCTCCGGCGACACGACCACGCCGTGTCGAGCTCTGACGTTCGCAGCGCTCAGCACTGTCTGCGCAGCACCCCACGAGCATTCGACTCAGGTAAGCGTGTCGTGCGCCCCTCTTCGACAACGGCTCCAGCGGGACAGCCCCCCCGGCGCCGGCGGAGGGCACTCCGAGCGATGCTACAGTGAGGGGGTTGCCAGTGCCCGATCGAAGCGGGTGCGGTCGGTGTCCACGCCCGGATCCGCTTCGCCACCGACTCAGTCGCAAGGGAGGACGGCAGGTGCCGCCGTCTGTTGGGTTGTCCACACGCCGCGCGTCGCGTCGCCTGGCCAGGCTCGTGCCGGTCTTGGCGACGGTACTGGCATTGGCCGTCGCGGTCGTCCACCTGGCGCTGTGGGCGCCAAGCGAACGACGCCACACGCTGCAGCGACAGAGCAACGAGCTGGAGGCTCTCGTCGATGTCCGGACCACCGCCCTGTCACACTGGACGCAGGGCGCCATCCGCGACGCCCAGGTGCTGGCCACGTATCCCACGGCCCATGCTCTGCTCAGTGGTCGTGTCTCCGGACCACTCCCGTACCCCGAGGAAGCGGGAGCGAAGCGGCACCTTGCCGATCTCCTGCACGCCTGGCTCGAGACCCATCGCTACCAGAACGCACTGGTGACGGACGTTGACGGAGCGCTGGAAGCCGGCACAGCCACGGCGTTACCGCCAGGCGCGGACAGCGTTATTGCCTCCGTGGTGCACTCCCCACGACCGATGGCATGCATCGTTCCGGCAGGGCAGCGCCCGCTGGTGGTGGTTGCAGCGCCCATCGTCGATGGAGACACGGTCCTCGGCGCGGTGCTCCTCGAGCAAGCCGCCAACGTCATGCTCGCTCCCATGCTCACCGTTCACCACCAGGCGAATGCGACGCCGCACCTCGAGCTCCGAGTGCCGACCGGTGACCACGCGCTGCGAGTCGTCTGTCGAAGCTCTGGCGACTGCCGCATCGACTCCGGCGCCACACCGCAGGAGGGAGCCGCCACCGAGACCGAGGCGGTGGAGGCACAGAGCCCCGTGCAGGGAACCGACTGGACGCTGCACGCCCGTGTCGACGTCGAGCCCGTTCTGACGATCTGGAGAGCCCGAACCCGCGAACGTGCCCTGCTGGTTCTGCTCCTCGCCTTCGGCCTCGGCGCCTCGCTGTCCGCTCTCTGGTGGTCTCAGCGCTCCGCAGCCGACCGCGCCCTTGCCGAGAGTGAGCGGCGCGCCCGCACCCTGGTAGAGCACACCCCCGACGCCATCGGCGTCATGGAGGGACGCACCGGTCGGCTGGTGGAGGTCAACCCGCGCATGGAAACCCTGCTCGGCCGCTCCAGCGCCGCGCTCCTCGGTATGACGGCGGCCGAGCTGAGCCCGCCAACACAACCAGATGGCAGCAGCTCCATCGACAGATCGCGCGAGCTCCTCGCTCGCGCCCTTGACGGCGAACGACCGGTGTTCGAGTGGACTCTCAAGCGCTCGGATGGGACGCCGGTGATGACGCAGGTGCACCTCTCCCGGCTTCCCCCCGAGAACGCCGAGCTCGTCTGTGCCAGCGTCGTCGACATCTCCGAGCGCCAGCGAGCGGAGCGCGATCTCCGGCGATCAGAGGAGAAGTACCGCACACTGGTCAACGCGATCCAGGATGGGGTGTTCATCATCCAGGACGGCCTGATGGTGTTCGTCAACGAGCCGTTCGCGGCGATGATCGGCTACTCGGTGGAGGAGGTTCTCGGACAGCCGTTCCTGGACTTCGTGGCCCCCGAGGACAGAGCGCTGGTCACCGACCGGTACCGGCGCCGGCAGGCTGGCGAGCGGATCGTGTCCGAGTACGAGCTCCGCATGCTCCACCGCAACGGCCTCACCCGAGTCTACGTCAACATGACGGTCGACCTGACCGAGCTGCGCGGCACGACCGCCACCATCGGCACGCTCAAGGACTTCACGGAGCGGCGCGCCGCCGAGGAGCTCGTTCGGGCGTCGGAGCGCCGTTATCGACTTCTGTTCGAACGCAACCTGGCGGGCGTGTACCGGGCGCGGCCAGACGGTCAGCTCATCGACTGCAACTCCGCCTTTGCACTGATGCTGGGCTATCCCTCGCCGGAGGAGGCAATCGACAGGTGGCAGATCGATACCCACAGGAACGACACCGAGCTGTTCCTCGGCACGCTCGACGCCGAGCGGGAGGTCCGCGATCACGAGACAACCATGCGGCGGGTCGACGGCTCGGAGGTCCACCTTCTCGAGAACGCCATCTGGATGGCGGAGGAGACCCAGGCAGACCCGACGATCCTCGGAACGGTGATCGACATCACCGAGCGACGTCGCATCGAGGACGAGCTCCATCAGGCACAGAAGCTCCAGGCGATCGGACGGCTCGCCGGTGGCGTCGCTCATGACTTCTCGAACCTCCTGCAGGCGATTCTGGCAACCACGGAGACGCTGGATCGTGCAGCCATGTCGCCTCAGACCGTTCACGCTGCAGTACAGGAGCTGCGCAGCGACGTGGAGCGTGGCAACGATCTTGCCCGGCAGCTCCTGCTGTTTGCTCGCCGAGGCTCCTCCGATCTCGTTCACATCGAGCTGAACGAGGCCATCCACGCAAGCCTCAAGCTGCTCCGCCGTGTCATCCGGGCGAACGTACGGCTTCACGTCGAGCCCTGCCCGACGCCACTCACGGTACGCGCCGACCCTGGCCAGCTCGAGCAAGTGTTGGTCAACCTCGTGCTCAACGCATCCGATGCCATGCCAGCCGGCGGCAGCATCGAGATACGCTCTGGCGCCACTGACTGCGACGCCTGGATTGACGTTTCAGATAGCGGCCCTGGAGTTCCCGCAGAGATCCGCACACGCGTGTTCGAGCCGTTCTTCACCACCAAGGAATCGAGTGAGGGAACCGGTCTCGGCCTCTCGGTCGCACACGGCATCGTCGCCCGCCATGGCGGGAGCCTGACCATCGTCCACACCGACCCCGGCGGCACCACATTCCGGGTGACGCTGCCCCGATCGGACGCTCCCGCCGAACCAGCGCCGGCACAACGTCCACGCGAAGACTCGGTCCCTGGCCGCGGCGAATGGATCCTGCTGGTTGAGGACGAGCCCGCTACCCGCGCCGGGATCGAACGCCTTCTGATCTCCCTGGGGTTCCAGGTCACTGCCGTGAGCACGGCGGAGGCGGCGTTGGCCATGCCGGAGGAGCACGCGCACGACATGCTGCTGACCGACCTGCTGCTCCCGGGGGTCGACGGTCTCACGCTTGCCGAACAGCTGGCCGAGCGCTGGCCAGGGCTACCGGTCATTCTCATGTCCGGCTACAGCCAGATTGATCCGCCGGCAGACGTGCCGTTCCTCCACAAGCCGTTCACCACCGCTCAGCTCGCCGAGGTGCTGCGCACCGTCCTCGCGCATCCGACAACGGTGGCGCCAGGCGAAGCCCTGCACCGGCCGAGACCCAGCTGAGCGATCGCGACCCTGCGCACCACGCCCTTGGCTGCGTCCCACCGCTGGGTTGGGGCCATCGAAATCGAAATCGGGATCGCTATCGGGATCGATGCATTATGACACTGAGACACGAGAAGCTGGACGTTTACCGACTCTCGATCGGCTACGTCGCATGGGTGTACGAGAAGACCGAGGCTCTTGCCGATCGCATGGCGGCGATGCCCAGCCGACTGGGCGGTAGAAAACACCAGGTTCAGAAAAATCACCCGGCCTACGGCGAGACAGACGCATCCGATCCCGATCCCGATAGCGATTTCGATTTGGACGAGCACGACAACGAGCCCCAAACCATGCATTCCAGGCGACGCTTGACAGCGACCCTGAACGCGACGTTATGATGATCCAGCTCATCCAAGCTTCGGCACTTTCCGGAGCACGACGGCAAACACCACTCCGACTGGAGCGTGCACTCTATGTTCCGTGGTCATCCCCCCGAGGAGCGGCCGTCGGTCATGGAGCCGGTGACGCTGATCTCCACCGAGCTGTTTCAGTCGATCAACCCGTTCTTCATCATCATCTTCACGCCGCTCGTGGTGGGGTTCTTTGCATGGCTCCAACGGCGCGGCAAGGAACCATCGACGCCCGCCAAGATCGCCTGGGGGATGCTGATCACGGCGGTCTCCACCCTCTTCATGATCGGCGCTGTGCTCGTCTCCCACGGCGGCCAGGACAAGGTCTCGCCTCTCTGGCTGGTGGGTACCTATGCGGTCATCACCGTCGGCGAGCTGTTCTTGAGCCCGATGGGTCTGGCGCTCGTCTCGCGGCTGGCCCCCGCCCGGGTCACGGCACTGATGATGGGAGGCTGGTTCCTGGCCACCGCCATCGGCAACAAGCTCGCTGGCGTGCTCGCAGGGTTCTGGGAGCAGATCCCGCTGGTGGGAATCTTCGGAATCAACTGCGGCGCCGCCCTCGCAGCGGCACTCGCGATCGCCGCCATGACCCCGAAGATCCGGCGGATCATGGCCGAGCACCAGGCGCGTCAGCGGTAGACCCCGGCGCCGGCCCCGGCCACCGGAGCACGGCCCGCGGCCTCCGGCGAGAACCACTCGGCGATGGGGTCTGGTTGCTCACGAGCGGACTCAGCCGGGCATCGAGCTGCAAAGATCTCCAGAGCTTCCGGAACGGCATGGCAGCTCGGTGGAGATGACAGCGGGTGAGACGGCGCGGACGGTGGCGACGAACGCGTGGCCGCACCACGTCGGGGCGTATCTCTCCAGCCTCGCTGACCAGCTGCGCACGTCGTTGTCCCGTATACTTGCTCGCAGGCGACCTCCGAGGCGCCATACAACGCTGCCCCGTCCGAGAGGAGCCGGTGTGACGCGTCGTCGTGTTGGATTGATGCTCTCGATCATCGCCGGAGCCATGCACATCGGCGGTGCCGCACAGACACCTCAACAGCACGACCCCGAGGATCACCCAACGCCCATCCGAGAGGTCATCGTCGCCGCCGAGGACGCTGCTCGGCTCCCGGTCATGCTCGAAGCGACCTGGGCCGAGCCCGAGCTGCTCCGCGATGGCTCCGTGCGCATCCGGGTGACCGCCGAGCAGCTCGCTACCATGAACCGGGCCGGTCTCTCGTGGCGCTCACTGGATCCCGCCGACGCGCAACGTGCCACCATGTGCAGCGATGTCGCCGCGGTCTTCGGCTGGGACTGCTACCCGACGTACGACCAGTATGTGACCGTGATGGAGTCGTTCGCCACGGACTACCCGGCGCTGTGCGCGCTGCACGACATCGGCGACGGCAACAACCAGATCAGACCCCACGACCTGCTGCTCCTCCAGATCAGCGACAACGTCAGCGTGCAAGAGAATGAGCCGGAGGTTCTGTACACCGCCTCCATGCACGGCGACGAGACCCTCGGCTACGTGCTCACCCTCCGGCTGGCTCACGAGATACTCTCGAGGTACGGCACAGACGCGACGATCACCAACCTGGTGGACTCTCTCGAGATCTGGATCAACCCGCTCGCCAACCCGGACGGCGCGTTCGCGTCGAGTGACAGCTCGATCGCCTTTCCGACCAGGTACTACACGACGACCTCTGGACAGGCGACCTCCGTCGATCCCAACCGCAACTTCCCGGACCCGTATGCGGGCGCTCACCCTGACGGCAACGCATGGTGGCCCGAGACCATCGCGATGATGCAGTTTGCAGAGGACCACACCATCGCGTTGTCCGCGAGCATCCATGGCGGCGCCGAGCACGTGAACTACCCGATGGACACGTGGTGGCTACGACACCCGGATGACACGTGGTATCAGCACATCTGCATCGAGTACGCAACGCTCGCTCAGGAGGCCTCCGCGACGCACCCCACGGACCCTGACCCCTCCTATCTGACCCAAGACCTCGGCGGCGTCGTTCCCGGAGTCGTTCACGGTCATGACTGGTACCGGGTCGCGGGTGGACGCCAGGACTACCTGAGCTGGTGGCACGGCTGCCAGGACGTCACTCTGGAGCTCTCGTACGAGAAGACGCTGCCCGCCAACGAGCTGAGAGCACACTGGGACTACAACGAGCAGGCACTGATGACCTACCTCGAGAACGCATGGGGCGGCATCCACGGCGCCGTCACCAGCGCCAGCGACGGCACCCCAGCTGATGCAACCGTGCAGCTGATTGGCCACGATACCCAGGGCTTTCGTGTACCGACGGATCCGGACGTCGGCGACTACCACCGTCTCACCCTGCCTGGGATGTACGCCATGCACGTCACAGCGCCTGGCCACGCACCCGCTCTCCGGCACTCGGTAGTTGTCCCGGACTCGGATTCGCCGACCGTCACCGTCGACATCGCCTTGGAACCAGCCTCTGTCACAGATCTCGCCGCAACGGTTTTGGACGCCACCACCGGCGCCGGAGTCGACGGGGCGTTGGTGGAGCTGCCGGCCACAGGTGTGACCCAGACGACCGATCCAACCGGAGAGCTGCTGATCGCGGCGACGCCCACCGGGGCCCATGCCATCATCGTCTCCGCTCCCGGTTACGTTCCGGCGACGCACTACCGGGTGCTCGCCTCACCGCTGACAGCTGTCACGATCGCCCTGCTACCGGTCACGTGGGGCTCCAGCTTCGAAAGCGATCACGGTGGTCTGCTGCCTCAGACCGGCTGGGAGTGGGGCGAGACGACCGGCGCCGGCGCGCCGGGCAGCCACTCCGGATCTCGGGTCTGGGCCACGAACCTCGACGGAGCCTACGACAACGACATGGAGGCGTGCCTGACCACGCCCTCGATCACGTTGCCGAGCGGAGCGAGCTCCGAGCTCCGGTACTGGCAGTGGATCGAGACGGAGTGCAGCGCGTGGAGAACCAGAACCTGCTACGACGGCGGCGTGGTCGAGGTCTCGGTCGATGGAGCACCGTTTGACGAGCTGACCCCTTCACCCGAGTACCGAGCCCCCTCCATCACTGTGCTCGACGCGCCTGGCTTCGCCGGCATCGGCGGCCGATGGCATCCTGTGAGCATCGATCTGAGCCCCTACGCTGGCCAGCCCATCGCGATCCGCTGGCGCTTCGCTTCGAACCAGGCGCGCACCGCTCTCGGCTGGTATCTCGACGACGTGTGGATCGCGGCCGCCGGCTCGGAGAGCCCCGGCTTCCTGATCAGCACGACCGAGACGCCCACCGGCGCACCGGTCAGCTTCCAGGATCTCACCACCGGCACGCCGCTGGCGTGGAGCTGGAGCTTCGGCGACGGTCACCACTCTGCCGAGCAGAACCCGGTTCACATCTACTCCGATCCCGGTGTCTACACGCCTCGGCTCACCGTCACGTACGCCGACCGTGAGGAGACGGTCTCCGCCTCCGACGCCGTGACCGTCGCGTGCGCCGTCACGTTCGCCGGCCTGGACAGCGCCGTGCAGCCTGCCATCGCCATCGCCGCCATCGACCTCGAGTGGGTTGCGGCGGAGTCCACGTGCGACGGCCCGATCAGCTACGAGGTCTGGATCAGCACGCCGGGTAGCTCCGTTTCGTTCGACGATCCGCCGACTCTGACCGGCCTCGAGACGCTCCAGCGCCGAGCCTTCGGGCTGACCGGCGGGGCGGAGTACGAGACCGGCGTCCGCGCATGCGCCGGTGTCGGGCCGTGTGACGACAACACCGTCACCATGAGGATCACCACCACCGGCCACACCTCTGGAGAGACGGACAGCACCTGCGCCGGCGGCTCTGCCAGCGTGACGGCCTGGGACCTCGCGCAGATCGTCGCCGTGCTGTTCGGCGCGCCCGAGTGCTCCGACCCGGGGTTCGCCCTCAGCGACGTCGACGCCTCCGGCGGCACCGACGCCGGCGACCTCGCCAGCGAGTGCCTCTACCTGGGTCAGGGGCTGTACTGACGAGGCCGTCGGCCGAGTTGGGGATACTCCGGAGATAACGGTCCCACGTGTGCGAAGCTCTAGAACCACCATCGTTCACACACGATGCTCGGGCTACGCAAACCCGCTGAGTTGCACGCGTTCGCGGCGTGAGGTGCACTCAAGATGAGTCCGTCTGGCAGAACCGACGACCCAGCAGCCCGGACCGGGACCCGGCCCCGATGCCGGTCCCGACAGCCGGAGCCCGGCCCGCGGCGAAGCAGCTACGGAGTCGAGCTTCCTTGAGCCACCGCCTCGCGCCGCGTACAACAACGGCCCGGCGGGCCGATGCCCGCCGGGCCGTCACACTCTAAGGCTCTGGTACCAGCGCGCTGCTGTTAGCCCTCGCCGTGCTCGTGGCCCTCGTGACCGGCCTCGCCCTCATCCATGGGCTCCTCGGGCATCGCCTCGCCTTCGGGCGCTGCCTCGGCCACCTTCTGCACCAGCTCCATCCCACACACCGTGCAGATACCGTCGCCCTTCTCGGCGCGGGCGTAGTGCACGGTGCCCATATCGCAGTACCAGACACCGTCCGGCAGCTGTACCACCTCGACCGGCGGGTCGAGCTCGACGCCCTCTGCCGGCACCTCGACCATCACCACCTCGGCTTCGGTGGTCACCTCGGGCTCGACAGCGGTCGTCTCCGGCTCCGCCGCCGGCTCCTCGGTCGCGGGCTGCCCGCCACAGGCCGTCAGGACAACCACCAGCACCACCAACATCCCTCTGATCCAAATCTGCATCTTCGCTCCCTCCTCCTGTTCTATTGACCCGAATGGGGCTCGGCAGATCATACCTCAAAAACTGCCCAGCGCAGCTATTTTTCGGGCTCGCACCGCCAACGCGCCGCCCGTGCCCGCCGTCTCCGCTATACTGACCTCCGATCCGGCGCCAGAGGTTCCATCCCCCAGACGCCTCGCCTGAGAGGAGGCATTATGTCCCGTTGCGTTGCTCCGATCCTGGTCGTTCTCACGTTCGTTCTCGCACTGACCTTCGGCGCCGTCACCTTCGCAGCCACTGACGAAAGCCCCGCTTCGGACGGAGGGCCTCCGGCTCGAACGTCGTTGAGAGAGGTCATTGTCGGACCCAAGGACGCCGCTCGGCTCCCGCTCGTTCTGAAATCGATGCCGGTCAGCGAGCTCCTGGACGATGGCTCCGTCCGGTTGCGCCTCACCGACGAGCAGGTGAGCACCATGAACCGAGCTGGGCTGAGCTGGATCGAGCCCGGGAGAGTGGCAGAGCGTGCCACGATGTGCACCGACGTGGCCGACGTCTACGGATGGGACTGCTACCCAACCTACGATCAGTACGTCGCCGTGATGCAGGCGTTCGCAGCCGATTACCCGGCAATCTGCGAGCTGCACGACATTGGCACCACAACCAATCAAACAAACCCACATCGGCTATGGGCAGTGAAGATCAGCGACAACGTCTCGATAGAGGAAGATGAGCCCGAGGTCCTCTACACCTCCACGATGCACGGCGACGAGCCGGCAGGCTTTGTCCTAATGTTACGGCTCACCGACTGGCTGCTGGTCAACTATGGAAGCGACGCCACTGCCACCCAACTGGTCAACGAGATGGAGATTTGGATCAACCCGAACGCCAACCCGGACGGTACCTATCTGCTTGGTGACAACACTGTTTCTTCCGATCCCGATGGCCGATACTACACAACTGCCACCGGTCTCTCGGCATTCGTCGACCCCAACCGCAACTTCCCGGACCCTTCGTCCGAGTACCCGAATGGAACGCGGTGGGTTGAGACCCAAGCGATGATGGACTTCGCGATACAGCGGTCATTCGTTCTGTCGGCGAACTTCCATGGCGGTGCGGAGGTTGTGAACTACCCGTGGGACAACATCTACGGCGGGCTTGTGGACTTCGACGATCAGTATCATGTGGACGATGCTTGGTTCCAGGCCATCAGTCACGCGTACGCGGATTCCGCACAGGCGAACAGCCCAAATGGATACTTCGACGGCTTCAACGATGGCATCACCAACGGGTATAACTGGTACGATACAAATGGCAGTCGCCAGGACTACATGACCTACTATCTCGGATGCCGAGAGACAACCATCGAGCTCTCGCAGGATCAGTTCCTCCCTTCCTCCGAGCTCGATGCCCACTGGACCTACAACGAGGAAGCGCTCAAGAACTACCTGCTGGAATCGTTGACGGGGATTCGCGGCATCGTGACCAATGCAGGCTC
>CAZEJK010000032.1:0-34385 GCA_964512045.1 uncultured Thermoanaerobaculia bacterium | reverse complement strand
CCACCCACCCATCTGCCCTTGCAGCGAGCGTTCTCCGCACCCGTCGATGCCTGAACCTCGCAGAGCAGGCTCTGGGGAGGGTGGGCGGCATTAAGAATTCAAAATTAAGAACTTAGAACTCAACCCAGGCGCTTTGCTTCGAATTTTCGAAGATACGGCTCCGTGAGTTGTTAAACGGTCGCGTTGGTACGCAACCGTGTAGAATCCCGCGGCGAGTGAGGAGGTGTCCGGGAGATGGAAATTGGAATCGTCGGCCTCCAGACCAGTGGCAAGACCACGTTGTTCAATCTGTTGACTGGCCTGGACGTGGCCACGGGCGTCTGGGGAGGCGACGACCACGTCGGGATCGCGACTGTCCCCGACGCGCGACTCGACCAGCTGACGGCTCTGTACGGGCCACGCAAGCATACGCCTGCCACCATCCAGTACGTTGATGTCCCCGGGATGGCTGGCCGTGCCGAAGGGGGCCTCAATCTCCCCCAGCTTCGGACGATGGATGCGCTGATGGTGGTGCTGCGCGACTTCGAGGATGCCAACGTCCCGCACCCTTTACAAAGCCTCGATCCGGTGCGTGATTTGAACACCATCGCCGAGGAGTTCCTGCTGTCCGATCAGGTTGTGGTGGAGCGGCGGCTCGAGCGGCTCGAGCGGGACCTGGCCAAGCGCAAGACGCCGGAGCTGGAGGCCGAGCAGAAGGTCCTGCAGCGCTGCCTCGCAACGCTCGAGGCCGAGGTTCCCCTGCGCGCGCTCGAGATCGACAGCCACGAGTCCAAGATCCTGCGCGGCTTCACGTTTCTCTCCCTCAAGCCGCTGATCGTCGTGGTCAACCAGGACGAGGGCTCGGTGGGCCAGGACCCTCAATCAGACGACCGATGGAGTGGCTGGCGGGAGCAGCCCGGTGTGGCGTTTACCGCCGCGTGTGCCACCCTCGAAGGAGAGCTGGCGCAGATGGAGGGTCACGACGCGGCTGCGTTCATGGCGGAGTTCGGCCTCGACGACCGAGCACTGGAGCGGATCATCCGCGCCTCGTACGACCTGCTCGGACGGATCAGCTTCTTTACCGTCGGCGAGGATGAGTGCCGCGCGTGGTCGATCCGCAGTGGGACGTCCGCGCTGGAGGCGGCGGGCGAGATCCACTCCGATATCCAGCGTGGGTTCATCCGCGCCGAGGTGGTCCGCTGGTCCGAGCTGCTCGAGACCGGGTCCATGGCGGGGTGCCGCACAGCCGGCACTTTGCGGTTGGAGGGCAAGAGCTACCGGATTGCCGACGGCGACGTGGTCCACTTCCGGTTCAACGTGTAACGCTGAGTGGGTCCGCTGCGGTATGCGCGGTGCGATGGTCTCACCGACACAGTACGGACTGGCGTCGGATCAGGACGGTCGGAGCAGCGATCATGCCCGCGGCCGTGGAGTACCACGAGCGGTCGGTGGCCACCCCATCGATCCGTTGCAGGAGCCGGCTGACACTGCCGCGGATCTCGAGTGATGGCACCCAGGTCGAGGCGCCGGTGGAGAGGTCCAACGCTGCTGCCACCATTCGGTACCTGTCAGCCACGAGGTCCAGCTCGAGCGGAGCGTTCAGCCGCAGAAGATAGATACCGTCCTCGGCGTTACTCAGGAGCTCGCGGGGTGTGAGCGGAGCCTCGGAGAGGACCTCCAGGTTGGCGATTCCAGTGGTCGGCTGATCCCGGTAGGAGTGACGGACCGCACCGCCGTTGGGGTGCTCGTCGCAGGCGAGGGCGTGCCGGTAGCTGGCGAGGCGGTGGCGCGGCACGCCCGCATCCAGTACGGTGATCCGGCGCGCGGCGATTCCCTCACCATCGCAGGGCGTTCGCAGGATTCCGTGCTTGCCGCTGCGGTCGTCCACCAGGCTGAGGTCGGCGGATGCCAACTGACCGTTTGTGTCCAGCAGCGCGGGGAGCGGATCGGCGGCCTGGGGTGTGGCGAGGAACAGGGGCACGATCGCGGAGATCAGCTGTGCTGTGACCTCGCCGTTGGCGATGACGTCACGGATGCCATCGTCGGGCTGGTACGGCGTGGTCATCAGTGCGATCCGGTCGATGAGGCGTTGCGCCAGCGAAGCGGGATCGAGAAGCTCGAACGAGGGTAGGTACACCAGGTCGCGCCAGACACCAGATCGGTGCTCCCGTTCGATCGCCTCCAGAAGCAAGTAGCAGCTGGAGCCGTGGCACGTTGCCACGAACCCCTCAGAGCGATGGAGGATCCAGGCGGTGTGGCCGACGCGGACTGTGGCTCGGAGAAGGGCGACGCGGCCGTTGGATCGCGTCAGCAGCTCGCTGGCAAGACGCTCGGCGGTGTGCTGGGCCCAACCCGATGGTGGCGGGTCCGCCGGCTCTGGGATCTCGCGTGCGCCGAGCATGTGCTCCGGGGGGAACGGATCCACCGGGTCGTGGACCTCGCGTTCGAGCGCCAGCTCTACCGCGAACCGCCACGCGCTGGGCTCGAAACCGGCGGCCGCGGCAAAACCGGACGCCGCGTTGCGGCGGGTGCGGATCGCGACCCCCGTCTCGGCGTTCTCGACGACCGCTGCCCGGCGGTCGCCGCCGGATATGGTCACCTCGCGCGACGCGGACGCCTTGGCGTACAGCTCCCAACGATCGACGCCTGCGGAGGCCAGCAGATCGCGTGCGTCCACTGCCGTACGGTGCAGCCTTTCCAGATGCTCCGAGGGTGCGCTCATCGGCCCTCATAATACCTGCGTTGCGGTGGGGTGTCGCTTGCAGGCCGCGCGGAAGACGAGCGGCCGCGGAGCCACGAAGAACGGGGGAACCCGTACATCGGTTCGATCGTGACCAGTGAGCCATCTCGATGCACACCGCTGTGCGCACGTCGCGGCTTGGTGGCAAGGTTGTTTTCTACGCGCAGGTGAAGCCGTCGAAGCGCAGTGTCGGGACCTCGGTACCGGTTGGCAAAACGTGGCCGCGCTTGCCGCACCAGCCGTGTCGCCACTCGGCGGCGGGGTCGTCGCCGATCGCGGGGGCGAGGCTGGCCAGCACCTCGAGGGCGGTGCCGGTCAGTACCACGGGGGCAAGGGCGCGGCGACGGCGCCCCCGCCGGATCTCCCAGCCGCGCTCGACGAGCACTGACAGCCGACCACTGACCGGATCGACGGTGGCACCGCCGCACCGGGTGACGACGATGCCGCGGGTGACCTCCTGCTCGATCTCGTCGGCAGGTGCGGAGCCCTTCGTTACGACCAGGTTGGACATTCGCGGCGTTGGTGGCTGGGAGCAGCTCGCCCGGCGTCCGCGTCCAGGTGGTTGATCGAGGCGTGCTGCGCCGGCTCGATCGCACAGCAGAGCGGAGAGCCGCCCGCCCTCGACCAGCTGAGCTGCTCGTGCCGCCACTCCCTCGTCGTCGGCGGTGAACGCGCCGGGTAGGTCCCATCGCGTCGGATCGTCGGTCACCGACAGCGAGCGATCCGTCACCTCCGCGGACGCCGCCGCCGCGAACGGGGAGGAGCCCTCCAGGACGAGGTCCGACTCGAGCAGATGACCGAGGAGCTCGTGGAGCACGGAGCCCGCCGCTCCGCTGCGGAAGACCACCGGTACTCGCGAGCCTGGCTGCATGGATGTGGTTCGGCTCGGGCCGGGCGCGGCAAGCTCGTGAATCCACCGATCCAGATCAGGGTGGTCCCAGACAGCCAACAGCGATGCCGGCCTGCTGCCGGAGCGGTGGACGGTCACGAGGGGAGGCGACTCCACCGGGACAACGGCGCCCTCCACCAGTACGACCGCGCGTCGCTGGAGGCAGCGGATCGAGGCGGAGCCTTCCAGCTTCTCGACCCACAGAGCGGCCCACGCTTCCCACTCCTGCGGTGGCGTCAGCGGGACCGTCGAGCCGCTAGGGCTGCGTGGAACAACGATCGACCGGTCCGCCATCTCGAGGAGCCCGGCGAGAGCGGAGGAGGTGACACCGTTGCACGAGCGCATCACGGTATGACCCGGAAGGAGCCAGCGACTCGCCGCTCCATCGTGGCACCATGCGCCGCTGCTGAAGGCGGTGCCGTGGCGGCTGACACGGGTCTCGAGACGACGCTCCAGGTACAGGTCAACGAGCTGAGCAGTGGAGCTCGAGGTCTCCTGGAGCTGCTCGGCGAGCTCTGACAGCCAGGACGGATCGAACGCTGGCTGGTGCGGGGGACTCCACTGGACCACCCGTGCACGCTACCGACGGGCGAGGTGGGCGTCAAGCTTTGCTGCTCGTCACTGTCCCCATGCCGATGTAGAATGCCAGCCGTCGAACCAGGAGGGCCTCACACCGGTGGGACACGAGAAGAGGAGGGATTCATGAGCAGGAGAGTCGTCGAACGACTCGATCGGATGCTTGCCGAAAACCGTCGTGGCGGCGGTGAGGACAAGATTGAACGTCAGCATGATGCGGGCAAGCTCACCGCGCGGGAGCGGGTGGAGCTGTTCTGTGACGAGGGGACCTTCGAGGAGATGGATGCTCTTGTCACGCACCGTTGCACGGACTTTGGCATGGAGCAGTCCAAGGTTCCCGGCGACGGCGTCGTCTGCGGTCACGGTCGCGTCGACGGTCGTCCGGTGTTTGTGTTCGCCCAAGACTTCACCGTGTTTGGCGGCTCCCTGTCCGAGACCAACGCCGCGAAGATCTGCAAGGTGATGGATCTCGCGATGAAGGTCGGGGCGCCGGTGGTGGGGCTCAACGACTCGGGTGGAGCTCGGATCCAGGAGGGTGTCGCGTCGCTTGCCGGCTACGCAGAGATCTTCCTGCGCAACACCCTCGCCTCTGGGGTCGTGCCGCAGATCTCGGCGATCATGGGGCCGTGCGCCGGTGGGGCGGTGTACTCGCCCGCGATCACCGACTTCGTGCTCATGGTCGAGGACACCTCGTACATGTTCATCACAGGGCCTGACGTGATCCGGACGGTGACCCACGAGGAGGTGACCAAGGAGCGGCTGGGCGGGGCGATGACGCACAACACCACCTCTGGGGTTGCCCACTTTGCGGCCAGCAGCGATACCGAGTGCCTGGCCATGATCCGGCGACTGCTCTCCTACGTTCCGTCGAACAACGCCGAGCAACCTCCGGTGGTGGAGACGAGCGATCCGGTAGACCGAGAGATCCCTGAGCTTGACGACTTCGTCCCCGAGGATCCCAACCGGCCCTACGACATCAAGAAGATCATTACATGGGCCGCGGACGACAACGAGTTCTTCGAGGTGCACGAGCACTACGCCAAGAACATCGTTGTCGGCTTCATACGGCTCGGTGGCCAGTCCGTCGGCGTCATCGCCAACCAGCCCACGCACCTGGCCGGCACGCTCGACATCAACGCGTCAGTGAAGGGTGCGCGGTTTGTCCGTTTCTGTGATGCCTTCAATATTCCACTGTGGATCGTGGAGGACGTTCCCGGCTTCCTCCCCGGAACAGCGCAGGAGTGGGGAGGGATCATCCGTCACGGCGCCAAGCTCCTGTACGCGCTCGCGGAGGCGACGGTGCCGAAGGTCACCGTGATCTCGCGCAAGGCGTACGGTGGTGCGTACTGCGTGATGGGATCCAAGCAGATCCGGACCGATGTCAACCTCGCGTTTCCCACCGCGGAGATCGCCGTAATGGGGCCTCAGGGAGCGGTCAGCATTTTGTACCGAAACGAGATCAACGGTGCCGAGGACTCCGAGGCGCGTCGTCAGGAGCTCGTGGCCTCGTACGACGACGCGTTCGCCAACCCGTTCGTGGCGGCCCAGAGGGGGTACATCGACGAGGTGATCGCACCGCGCCTGCTCCGGCGCAAGCTGATCGCTGCGTTCTCCATGCTGCACGGAAAGCGGGACACGATGCCGCCAAAGCGACACGGGAACATCCCGTTGTGATCTCAGCGCGACAGCGCTGCTGCAGACCCCAGGCCATGCGGGGCGTCGGAAGGGAGGGTGCATGTCAGCACCGATGAAGCTGCTCATCGCCAACCGAGGTGAGATTGCGGTGCGGATCGTCCGTGCGTGCCGCGAGATGGGGATCCGGACGGTGGCGGTCTACTCCGAGGTGGATCGTTTGTCACCACATGTCTTACGCGCCGATGAGGCGTACCCGATCGGGCCCGCGCCAGCTTCGGAGAGCTACCTGGTGGGCGCCAAGATGATCGAGGTGGCCCGGCGGAGTGGTGCGACCCTGGTGCACCCGGGCTACGGGTTTCTCGCAGAGAACTCGGAGTTCGCACGGCAGGTGTGCGACGCCGGGCTGGTGTGGGTCGGACCGTCGCCAGAGGCGATCGCGCTGATGGGCTCGAAGACCGAGTCCCGCAAGCTCGCCGCCAGGGTGGGAGCACCGCTGATTCCGGGCCTGATGGAGCCGATCACCGACCTGGCCCAGCTCGAGGCGTTCGTGGACACCCATGGTCTGCCGGTCCTGCTCAAAGCGGTGGCGGGTGGTGGCGGCAAGGGGATGCGCCAGGTCGCGTCTCGCAAGGAGCTGGCTGGGGCGCTGGAGCGGGCTCAGTCGGAAGGGGCGGCGTACTTCGGCGACCCGCGCGTATACGTGGAGCGTCTGGTGGTGAAGCCGCGCCACGTCGAGATCCAGGTGGCGGCCGACCGCTTCGGCAACGTGGTGTACGTCGGCGAGCGCGAGTGCTCGATCCAGCGTCGACACCAGAAGGTGGTTGAGGAGTGTCCGTCCCCGGCAGTGGATCCAGAGCTCCGCCAGCGGATTGGCGAAGCTGCAGTCGCCATCACCAGGGCAGCGGAGTACGTCACGGTCGGCACGGTGGAGTTCTTGCTGGATCAGAACAAGCAGTTCTACTTCCTGGAGATGAACACCCGACTCCAGGTGGAGCACCCAGTGACCGAGGAGGTGTACGGAGTCGATCTGGTGCACGAGCAGATCCGACTCGCTCTCGGCGAGCGGTTGAGCTGGAGGCAGGACGATCTCGTGCCGCGCGGTCATGCGATCGAGTGCCGGGTTTACGCGGAGGATCCGCTGCGCAACTTCGCCCCCTCACCGGGCACGATCTCGTTGCTGCGCAGGCCGAGCGGACCGGGTGTACGGATCGACTCGGGTGTCACCGAGGGGAGCGTGGTGCCCCTGGAGTACGATCCGATGCTCGCGAAGGTGATCGCCTGGGCGCCAGATCGGGCGCTGGCGGTCGAACGTCTTGGCAGGGTGCTCGAGGAGTACATGGTTGGTGGGATCGCGACGACGCTTCCGCTGTTTCGTGCACTGATCGACCTGGAGGCGTTCCGGGCGGGCGATCTTCACACCGGGATGCTGGATGAGATCCTTTCCTCAGAGCAGCTCGAGCGGCTCCATGGGCGCCAGGATCCGGACGCGGAGCAGGCGGCGGTGATTGCTGCGGCGTGCCTGGCAACGATGGCCGCGCAGCGGGGTCCGAAGGATCCGTTCGCGTACGCGCGTGACGGCAGCTGGTGGGAGGAGGGTCTGAGGATGGCCCACGGGAGGTACCCGAGATGAAATGGACAGTTCGGGGCCAGGGAGGAGAGCATCAGGTCGAGGTCAACCGCACGCCGGAAGGGTTCGAGGTCGTTCTGGACGGCGTGCGCCGCGTGGTTGATGTGACCTGCGTCAGCCAGAGCCGGGCGTCGATGCGCGATCTGGAGACGGCCGCCAGCTACGAGCTGGCGTTTCAGCGCCTGCCGCGGCGTGGGTACCGCCTGTGCCTCGCGGAGCGGGAGTTCCTGTTCGATGTTCTGACTCCGATCGAGGCGCTCGAGCTGGCGGCGAGCCAGCGCAGTGGGCTGGGAGGACAGCTCGAGGCGCCGATTCCGGGACGAGTCGTCAAGGTGCCGGTCTCCGTCGGCGACGAGGTGGACCAGGGCCAGACGCTCGTGGTCTTGGAGGCGATGAAGATGGAGAACGAGCTCGAGGCTGACGGTGCCGTCCGTGTGGTCGCCGTGCACGTGGAGCCAGGACAGGCGGTGGAGGCGGGCACGGTGCTCGTCGAGCTCGAGGCGCTGTGACCCTTCAGTACACCAGCCGAGCCGTCGATGTATCATGACCGGCGATGGTTGGGACGGGGGAATCGGCGAGCGACGAGGAGCTCGTGCTGTTGGCCGCAGAGGGCGATGAGGCGGCGTTCGCCGTGCTGGTGAAGCGGTATCAGCGACGGGTCTCTGCCTTCGTGTCACAGATGGTGGGCGATCTCGACGTCGCGCGGGAGCTGACACAGGAGGCGTTCTTGCGTGCGTGGCGAGCGCTGGGGCGGTTCGATCGACGGTACAAGTTCTCCACCTGGCTGTTCCGGATTGCGCACAACCTGGCGATCGACCAGCTGCGTCGGCGGCGGGTGCTCACGATGCCTTTGGAGGGTCGTGATGCGGACGGCGAACCGGTGGAGAGCCGGCTCCCGGATGGCGGCCGGGACCCGTTGCAGCATTTGGAGAATCGCGAGCTGTCGCAACGGCTGCGGCAGGTGATCGACGATCTGCGCCCGGAGTACCGGGAGCTGATCCTGCTACGCCACTTCGCCGGTCTCTCGTATCAGGAGATTGCGGACCTCCAGGGGCGTCCCCTCGGCACGATCAAGAACAAACTTTTCCGGGCCCATAACGTACTACGCAACGAGCTAGCGGAGTACGTCACGTGAGCGCGCTTCGCGAGGAGGATCCCGTGACCGGAGATCACAACCGTCGTGTCGTGCAGGCGTTCATCGAGGAGGACCTCGAGCTGCTCACTGGTGGAGAGGACGCTGACGAGCTGAGGGCGACACTCGAGGCGATCAGGGCCGGTATCCCGCCGGAAGATCCGGAGATGCAGCGACGAGTGCTGTCTCATCTGTCTCCGCGGCCGCGATGGGTGCGGTGGCTGAGCGTTGCACCGGTTGCGGTGTCCTCTGGCGTCCTGTTGGTGGGCATGGGTGTTCTTGGTGGTGTTCCAGGTTGGGGCGTCAGTGGCTCCTCAGGGGACGTCTCTGCGTTGGTGTCAGCCGTGCACCTCATGAGCGAGGCGGGTGGAGTGCTGCTGGACGTGCAGAGGGCCGCAGCGCACATCGTGCCCAGCGGTGGGCACCTCCTCGGACTGGGCGTGGCACTGGCCGGTGCTCTGGCGCTGGCGCGCACGCGTCGGAGGCGTGTCCTCCAGTGACCCGTTGTTTCGCTCTCGTGCTCGTGGCGGCTGCTCTTGCAGCTCCACTCGGCGCTCAGGAGATGCCTGACAACCGCTACGCGTTGCTCCACGAGCTCCGAGTGGACGGGAGCGTGCGCGGCGATGTGGTCGCTTTGGGATCCGACGTCGTGCTCGGGAGCACAGCGCACGTCGGTGGTGATGTGGTAGCGGTGTTCGGCTCCGTGGAGCGAGCGCCGGGCGCCGTGGTGGAAGGACGGACGGTCGCGTTGACCTCGCTGGCTGCCATGCTGACAGAGGGAAGCGGGGTGGACGCAGCGCGGACCCGGTTGGGGTTGAGAACCGTGACCGTGGGGTTCTGGTTGGTGATGACGACCGGTCTCGCCGCGCTGTTTCCGGTGTGGTGCCGGCGAGGCTGCCTCCGCGCAGTGCGCGAGCCGAGTCGGACCGCGATTGCCGGAATGCTGTTCGTGGCGACCCTGGTCGCTGTGATCGTTGCCCTGCTGGGCCTGGGGCCGGTGCTGTCGATGCCGTTCGTAACAGCTGCGGTGATCGCAGCGGTGCTTGCCAAGGGAGTCGGCCTGGCGTTACTGGGGGGACTGCTTGGGGGATCCATCGTGCGGCTGCTCACGCCACGATTCGTGCCGGTCAGCGTCGAGGTGCTGGTGGGCGTCGGGCTGTTGCTGGCCCTGCGCTTCGTGCCGGGGGTGGGCAGTGCGCTGTGGACGGCCCTGTCGGTCGTGGCGGTCGGTGTTGCAGCGGTCACCGTGCTGGATCGGCCGGTGTGGCTCGCCGAAGACTGGGCACTGATCGGCTCGCAACAGACCGGATCGGCGGACGTGCGTCCCGATTGACCTTGGACAGTCGGATGGTATACTGGCCCGCCTCGGTGGAGGAGGCACCGGTGTACATCGATCTGACCAAGTGTGAGAAGCACCCGATCCAGTTTGACACCAACATCACGCTGGTGGGCAACGAGCTTGATCCGGGCAGGGTGGCCGGAGCAGTCGAGGTGCGTATCCGAGGGTCGGTTCAGCGCCGGGGACAGGGGATGCTGGTCAAGGGTGCCATCGACGGCGACGGCGAGCTGCTGTGCTCGCGGTGCCTGGCTCCAGTACCATGGACGGTATCCGAGGAGTTCGAGATCGAGCTGCGGCGTCCGGACACAGAGCTGCCGGAAGAGCTCGAGCTGGACGACGAGGACCTGGATGTGACGTTTACCACCAGCGACGAGCTGGATGTTGCCGAGCTGGCTGCTGAGCAGGTCGTGCTCGCGCTACCGATGCGGATCGTGTGCGGGGCATCGTGCCCAGGGCACGTGGACCTACCTTCCGACGGGGATGGCGACGAGATCGACCCGCGCTGGGCACCGCTGCAGGAGCTGAAGCGCGGCAATCAGGACTGAAAGTGGAGAAAGACGATGGCGAACCCGAAGCGACGGCACTCCCGTTCGCGCCGAGACAAGCGGCGCTCTCACGATGCCCTGCCCCGTCCCAGTGCGAGCCTGTGCAGCTCGTGCTTCTCGCCGAAGCAGCCCCATCGGGTCTGCCCTTCGTGCGGGTCGTACAACGGCCGCTCTGTCCTCGAGGTTGAAGAGCTCGAGTGAGCCGCCCGTTCTCCTCTGGTGCGATCGCCGTCGATGCGATGGGGGGAGATGACGCACCAGCCGAGGTTGTCAGGGGTGCAGTCGATGCGGCCCGCGATCTGGCGATCCCTGTCGTGCTCGTCGGTCCGGAGCGCGCCCTTCGACGGCGGTTGAGCTCGCTGCGACCGCTCCCTTCGAACATCGATCTGGTGGACGCGCCGGACGTCGTACGGATGGACGACTCGCCACTGGTGGTGCTGCGCAACAAACGCCGGTCATCGGTGATGGTGGGCGCAGAGCTCGTGCGCGACGGCCTGGCCTGTGCACTGGTGACCGCTGGGAACACTGGGGCTGCCTGGGTGGCGGCGCGGGCTGTCTTCGGGATGCTGGATGGTGTGGACCGGCCAGCGTTGGCGGCGATCTTGCCGCGAGCTGGTGGCTCCACGCTGCTGCTCGATGTCGGTGCCACCATGGAGTGTCGACCGAGCCACTTTCGGCAGTTCGCAGTGATGGGCTCGAGCTACGCGGCGTGTGTGCTCGGAGTCGCCGAGCCGCGGGTCGGCTTGCTGTCCGTCGGCGAGGAGGAGGGCAAGGGTGGTCGTCGGCTGCGGGAGCAGTTTCGAGTGCTCGATTCGGCCGGGATCAACTTCGTCGGCAATATCGACGGTCGTGACCTGTACGGCAACGCCGCCGACGTTGTGGTCTGCGACGGGTTTACCGGCAACGTGATCCTCAAGGTCTCGGAGAGTCTGGGTGAGATGATCATCTCGACGCTGGCAGACGAGGCCCGGCGCTCGCCAGTGTACGGCGTTGGCCTGGTGGTGGCGAAGGGTGCGTTCCGGAACCTCCGCCGGCGTGTGGACTACTCAGAGCACGGAGGGGCGCCAGTGCTCGGTGTCAACGGCCCATGCCTGATCGGACACGGGCGCTCGAATGCGAAGGCGATTCGCAACGCGATCCGGTTTGCCAGATCGTACGCTGACAGCGGGGTGCTGGAGCGGATTGCGACGCAGATTGCGCGCATGGATGCGCTGGATGCCTCTGAGCCCCAGCAGCATCCGAGCGCGTGAGCGATCTCGAGGAGGCTGCAGATGGCTCGCAGGGCAGCACTGTTTCCCGGTCAGGGAAGTCAGTTCGTTGGGATGGGTGCGGACGTGGCGCGGCAGTTCCCGGAGGCCGCCGAGGTGTTCCGGACGGCTGACGAGGCGCTGGGGTTCGAGCTCTCGAAGCTTTGCTGGGAGGGGCCCGAGGAGGAGCTACGGCTCACGGTGAACACTCAGCCCGCGCTGTTGACCCACTCGATCGCTGTCTGGCGCGTTCTTGCCGACCGTGGTGTGACGGTCGAAGCGGGAGCCGGTCACAGTCTCGGCGAGTACTCGGCGGTGGTGGCCGCCGGTGGACTGGCGCTGGAGGATGCTGTCAGGGTGGTGCGGCGCCGCGGCGAGCTGATGCAGGCTGCAGTTGCTGTCGGTGAAGGGGCCATGGCAGCTGTGCTCGGTCTCGATGACGGGGCTGTCGAGCAGGCGTGCGAGGCAGTGAGTGATGCGGGTGTCGTTGCCGCAGTGAACTACAACGCACCGGGCCAGCTGGTGATCGCCGGCGCGCGCGCTGCGGTGATGGCAGCCGCCGACCGGGCGCGGGAGCTGGGCGCACGGCGAGCGGTGGAGCTGCCGGTGTCGGCACCGTTCCACTCACCGTTAATGGCGCCGGCGCGTGAAGGTCTCGAGCCGGTGCTGGCCGAGAGCTCTCTCCACGACCTGACGGTGCCGGTGTACCGCAACGTGGACGCGGCGCCGGTGCACCGTGTGGCTGATGTGCGCGACGGGCTTGTCCGTCAGGTGGATGCTCCGGTACGGTGGGCCGACTCGGTTCGGCGGATGGTGGCCGATGGCTTCGAGACGTTTCTGGAGGTTGGTGCCGGTACGGTACTGCGCGGCCTGGTGCGTCGGATCGACAGGTCGGTGACGTGCCACTCCGTCGGTACGGTCGAGGAGATCGAGCAGCTGCTCGCCGAGCTCGGATGAGCTGGTGGCGGGCGCGTCCGGGAGGCAGGAAATGGGAGTACTGGATCAGCATGTGGCCCTGGTGACCGGCGCGGCGCGGGGTATCGGGCACGCCATTGCCCGTCGGCTCGCTGCGGACGGCGCCCACGTGGTGGCTGTCGATCTGGATGCCGACAGCGTGGCGAACACCGTGGAGGCGATCGCTGCGCAGGGCGTCGGGTCGTGCGAAGCAGGTGCTTGCGACGTGTCCAGTCGGGATGCGGTTGCCGAGACGGTCAAGGATGTGCACACCCGATTGGGTCGTCTCGATATCGTGGTCAACAACGCCGGAATCACCGCAGACCAGCTGGTGATCCGGATGAAGCCCGCTGACTGGGAACGGGTCGTGCGCGTGAACCTGGACGGTGTGTTCTTCGTGTCGCAGGCAGCGGCGAAGGTCATGCTGCGCCAGAAGAGCGGCCGGATTGTCAACATCACATCCGTGGTCGGAATGATGGGCAACCCGGGCCAGGTGAACTACGCGGCGACCAAGGCCGGTGTTATCGGCTTGACGAAGTCGCTGGCCCGCGAGCTGGGAAGCCGGAACGTCACAGTCAACGCCGTGGCGCCGGGTTTCATCGAGACGGAGATGACCGCCAATCTCGACGAGGCGCAACGAGAGGCCCTGCTCCAGACCGTGGCGATCCCGCGCCTCGGCCGTCCGGCAGACGTCGCGGAAGCGGTAGCCTTCCTGGCTGGGCCCGGAGGATCGTACATCACCGGGACGGTGATCAACGTTTCGGGTGGCCTGTACATGTAACACCGCGAGAAGCGCTCGGCTTAGGGCTCGCGCAGAAATAGCTTCGGCGTATTCGCGCTCAACTGTGCCACAGATTTGGTTCGCCCGATCGAACGAAACCGCAGGCGTAGCCTTGCCGACGTTGAGGATCTCGTGAGTGAGGGCGGGCCGAAGATGTGGTGCAGGCGAGATGCGAGACGCTGGAGTGATTTCTGCGCGAGCCCTTACAGGTGCAGCTTCCAGCTGAGCGTGATCGTGGTGCCGTCGGGATGGCTTTCGACTGCAAGACGGTCCGCAGTCTGTCGGATCGTGGCGAAGCCGTCGTCTGCCCCGGACGCTCTCTGATCCAATGGTCCCGAGACATCGCGACGTCTCACGGTGGCGATGACGTATGGTGGATCGTGCCAGAGCTGGACGTGTACCGGTGGGTCGGTGTCTCTCGCTGTGCCGGAGGCCACGGAGTGCAAGAAGGTCTCGGCCAGCGACATCTCGATGCGCGACGCCAGCTCGTCTCCGCCGGGGATCCTGCGCAGGAAGGTCTCCACCGCAGTTCGGATCAGCTCGGCGAACTCTGGATCGGAGGGGAGCGCGAGCTGAACGCGGATGCTCTCGACCGCCTCCTGGCCGCCACCGTCAGTCATGCCCACTAGGGTACACTGATCCGGAGGGGAGGGATATGCCGCGACGGATGAAGGTGGCAGAGCTCATGTCCACCGAGCTCGTCACCTTGACCGAGGATGAGACGCTGGCCCATGCGCAGCGCTGCATGGAGCGGGGGCGCATCCGTCACCTGCCGGTGGTCCGCGACGGACGGATCGTGGGATTGGTGACCCACAGGGATCTTCTCGCTGCCTCCTTCTCGGTCTTTGCGGATGTCCAATCGAGTCAGCAGCGGCGGGTCTTCGCGACAATTCCGGTGTCTGAGCTGATGCACGCCGAGGTGGTCACGGTCTCCCCGGACGATCCGGTCTCCACTGCGGCACGGACCCTGTTGCGGAGCAAGTTCGGATGCTTGCCAGTGGTGGACGCCGACGGCACGCTGGTGGGTATCGTGACCGAGGCAGACTTTCTGCGGTTGACGGTACGCTTGCTGCCATGACGTGGCTCGATGCGGTTCTCGGAGTGGTATGGCTCGGAGCCACGCTGAGCGGCTTCTGGAAAGGGGCTGTGCGACTGGTGTTCTCCCTCGGTGGGCTGGTGGGCGGTCTCTGGCTGGCGAGCGTGATCGGACCGGACCTGGTGGGACGGCTGGAGCCGGCGGTTGGTGTCGAACCCGTTGCGCTCGCGCTCGCCTATCTGATCCCGATCGTTGTCTGCCTGTTGCTTGCATTCGTTGCCGGTTGGGGGCTCGAGCGGACGTGTGAGGCGCTTCGTTTGGGATGGCTCAACCGGCTCGGTGGCGCGGCGCTGGCCGGGCTGGCGGCTGCGGTGCTGTTGGGGGTGCTGGTGACCGCCGCAGCGGGAGTGTCGCCGGAGTTTGCAGAGGTGGCTGCGGGCTCCACCGTCGCGGGGTTCCTCTTGCGTCTGCTGTCGTCTTTTTCCACCAGTGCGTGATGGCCCAGGAAATCCGGGGATCACAGGGGTGACAGTCGTACGGCTGAGAACGAGGAGCTCACAGGCGAAGGCGAGCGGTACGCCGAGCAGGGATCGGCGGGTGCACTATCCCCGTAGCTGCAGCGACTCCAGGAAGTTGGCGTTGGACTCGAGCTCCCGCAGCTTCTGCAGGAGCAGCTGCATCGCCTCTGGCGCCGACAGCGACGAGAGCGCCCGGCGCATGAGATAGAGCTTCTCAACTTGCTCGCGCGGATACAGCTTCTCCTCCTTGCGGGTGCCGGACTGGGCGATGTTGATGCACGGAAAGATCCGTCGTTCGAAAAGCTTCCGGTCGAGCACGATCTCCATGTTGCCGGTGCCTTTGAACTCCTGGAAGATGACCTCGTCCATCCGGGAACCGGTATCGATCAGACAGGTGGCGATGATCGTCAGGCTGCCGCCATGCTCGACGTTGCGGGCGGAACCGAAGAACCGTCTCGGCTTCTCCATCGTTCGGGCATCGATACCGCCGGACATGATCCGCCCGGAGCCCTTCTGCGCGTTGTTGTACGCGCGCGACATCCGGGTCAGGGAGTCCATGACCACAACGACGTCCTCGCCAAGCTCCACGAGACGGCGCGCGCGCTCCAAAACCAGCTCGGAGATGTGGATGTGCGACTGCATCGACTGGTCCGACGATGACGCGAACACCTCGCCGCGAACGATGCTGCGCTTCCAGTCAGTCACCTCTTCCGGACGCTCATCGACGAGCAGGACGAAGATGTGGGTCTCCGGGTGGTTGACGGCGATGCCGTGCGCCATCTGCTGGAGCAGGGTCGTCTTTCCCGCCTTGGGTGGTGCGACGATGAGGCATCGCTGGCCCTTCCCTATGGGCGCTACGAGCTGGGTCACGCGGGGCTCCAGGATGTGGGGCTCGGTCTCCAGCTCGAACCGCTCGTCCGGGTCGATGCTCACAAGCTCGGAGAACGGAACCGCACGGTTCCGGTACTCGTCGGGCGACATCTTCTCGATCGAGCTCAGCTCCACCATCGTCGGGGGGTTGCCTCCGTGGGCCATTCCTCCGATCAGCAGGCCGCCGTCGAGGTGCATCTGATCCACCTCGTTCGCCGTCACCCGGGGGTTGATCTTGCTGCGAGCGTAGCCCTCCTCCGGCGACAGCAACACCGGCTTGCCTTGCTCGGGCCGCCAGAGCAACCCGCTGATCTCGATCCTCTTGCTCGAGCGGTTGCGCCGACGTGGACGACGGCGTCGTCGACGTGAGCTGCTCCGCTTCTTCCCTTCGGGGTTTGTTTCAGACTGATTCATCAATTTCCCTAGTCGCGTTTCCGACGCGGCGGTCGTCGTGACACGCCGAGCGCCGTTCGCTGGGGTGGGTCGATCGGGGGCATCCCGTTCTCGGTTGCCTCCCGCGTCACGCCCATCTTACGTCTACAGAGTCGCGGATGCAATCCCCGGAATGTCTTCGAGCCGATACCCGTCTTCGAGCTGGGTCCACCGCGGGCCCGAGTGTCGCGCGGTCGAGGCTCAGCCTTCCCTCTTGAACACAGCGCCTCCGATCAACCCGCCGAGCGTCCCGAAGATCGCTCCCGCGACGAGGAAGATCAGCAGGCTCATCAAGAACATGATCAGCGGACCGGCGTTGTCCATGTATTGGATCATCTGCTCCATCTGCTGAGGATCCATCTGTGTTCCAGTCTGTCGCATCATCTCCATTGCCTGCGCCATGCTCGGTCCACCGAGCAGAGTTTGGATGATGGTGCCAAACACGCTGACGGAGATGGCGTGGAACATGCCCGCGATGAACCCGGCGAGCGCGCCTGTCCCTGCCGTGAACGGCGCCGCCACCCTGGCACATGCCTGTGAGTGGAGGTACGCTGCCAGGAACCCCGCGGCAACCACCAGGGCACAGCAGGCGCAGTTGAGTGCGCCGACGAACGGAATCGCGCTGACAAAACCGAGCAGCAGGCCCGGGATCGCGGCGGACTTGAGCAACGAAGGCTGGTTCATGTCTGGCTCCTCACAGTGTGTCGGATCTTTGTTGGTCTGTCCCCGTCCGCCCCCCAGGGTACCGTAGTCCGGACGCAGAGCGAAGACCGACGACGTCGCGGAGGCCCTCGGCTGCAACCAGGCCCGCAGTGATGCCGAGCACACCACCGAGTGCGACGCGAAGGCCGTTGCTGGATGACGGCAGGCCGGCAAAGCCAAGGAGCACATCGGCGGCATTGACGGCCACCGCCGCGGCGAGCAGAGCGCGCGGTGACCTCCACGCTCCCAGCGCTGCCGCGAGCAACGCCAGCGTTCCACCGGCGTACAGGCCGAGACAACGGGCACAGACCGCCATCGGTGCTCCGCCGATCTGGAGACATCGGTCCGGCTGCTGATGGCAGACGGGTGCGTACACGATCCGTAGCCATCCCGCGAGCGGGTGGGTGTGCGCTTCGATCACCGGCAGGAGCACGGCGCCTGCCGTCAGTACGGCGGCTGCGAGGCCCACCACAGCACACACGACGCGTTCGCGGGTCACTGGGCGCCTGGCCTGCTACTTCTTGAACAGGGCGTCGAACGCGCTCTTGCCGGTGGCGGTGGTTCTGCCGCTGTCCGGTGATCGCAGATCGCGCACCGTCTTTGTCTGGAAGTGCTCGCAGCTGTTGGCCTTGGACTTGTTCTCGACGCGCTCGGAGATCGGTTTCCGGCACTCGAACCGAGCGCCAGAGTCGAAGAACATGCAGTTCGTGCAGGTGTGCAGCGGTGCGCCGCAGCGGCTGCAGACGGTATCCGGTGTGAGCGACCCGACCAGATCGTGGGGCTGGCCGCACGCGGCGCACTTGAACGCTACCCGGGTCGGCATCCCGATCCCGCGGCCGCGAGGCCCTCCGTTGCCGTAGCGCGGCGTCTGCTGCCTGGGCCCGGATGTGGTGCGTTCCTTGCGGTCATCATCGGAGTCCATGTACCCACTGTGTCGGTACTTGCGATCGCTCATCTGAAGCTCTCCTCGGCCGTCTGGGGTCGTCCCAGGGTGACGGTCATCTACGGTTGGGCGGACATGCCGATCCACGCCGGCGAGTGATTGCGTCCCTCGTGGGTGATCTGGCGCGGACGGCCCTCGGCGTCGGTGATCACGATCTGCGGCTCGCCAGTTCGATCCGAGACGAATGCCAGCAGGGAGCCGTCCGGCGAGAAGCACGGCGACTCGTTATTTCCTGGCGCCTGGATGACCCGGTGAGCCTGGGTGGCGATGTCCACCGTGGCGATCTGGAAGCGCCCGCTGTCGCGGGTCGTGCACGCCACACGAGTGCCGTCCGGTGCCCAGGTCGCCTCGTCGTTGAAGGCGCCATCGAAGGTGAGCCGGCGCACGTTGGAGCCGTCCGAGTCCATCAGGTACAGCTGTGGCGTGCCCGAGCGTGCCGATGTGAACACGATCTGCCGGCCGCTCGGTGAGAACGCTGGCTGCGTGTCGATCGCCAGGGCGGTGGTGAGCCGTTGGGCCTCGCCCCCCTCCACGGAGATCCGGTAGATATCGACATTTCCCTTGCGGCTGGAGGCGAACACGATGGAGCGGCCGTCCGGTGAGAAGCTCGCCGAGGAGTTGACCCCACCCTCGCTCCACAGCGGCCGGAGGTAGCCTTCGGAGGGTTTGAGCAGGTACAGCGCCGGGCTGCCGCGCAGGAACGACGAGAACGCCAACCACTCCCCGTCGGGCGACCAGGCCGGCGCGAGCGCTGTCGAGTCGTGCTTGGTGAGCTGGCGCGGGTTGGCGCCGTCCCAGTCCATGATCCACAGCTCCGGTTGGCCGGTCCTGTCGGAGATGAAGGCGATCCGTGACAGGAACGGTCCAGGCCTACCGGTAAACACCTGTACCAGATCGTTGGCGAGCGTGTGCGCGATGACGTCCGCCGCCGACGTGGCGGCGCGGTACCGCTTCGCGAACGCGTACTCCTTGGAGACCAGATCGACCAGCTGGGCCTCCACAACGAGCTGGCCGCCAGCCTGGGCCACTGTGCCGGACAGCAAGAACTGAGCGCCGATCGATCGCCACCTTTCGTACAGGATCTCTGGTCGGGGGTCGTCCTCTACGAGACCGTACAGCTGGCGGTTGACGACCGCCAGCGGTGCTGCGGCGTCCAGGTCGGTATCCAGAGTGGACTGCAGCTCCCGGGCCAGATCGGCCGGGGTTCGTGGCAGCACTGCCAGGGGCGGAGCGGCCACAGCGACCTGGCGCAGACCCGGGCTGGTAATCGTCAGGTACAGCTCCTCGCCGGAGCCCTGGCCTGCTGCCGGGCTCGCGATGAGCGCCACGCTGATGATGAGGAGCAGCCCTCCGGCCCGCGCACTCATGCGGAGAGGAAGGAGGTTTTTCATCGGCATCTCGTACTCCGAAAGGGTCAAACGCGGCTACTCTGAGAACCTCAGGTGCACCGTCAGGCTCGGTTTTCGGTACGCCGGCGGTAGTGGAGGTAGCGGGTTTGCCGCGTACAGTGCGCGCAGTGCTGCCCGGTCGAACGTCGGAACACCGGAGCTCTGCTCGAGGACAATATCAGAAACGCGCCCGTTCCGGGCGATGCGAAAGCGGACCAGTGCCTCGGTACCGGTTGTCACTGGAGGTTTGTACCAGCGGGACTCGATCAGTGCCAGCATCCGCTCGACATAGTACGTGAAGTGGAAGTCCGACGGTATGGCGGGACCGCTCGTCCCGCGCCCGCCGCCACCGAGGGAGAGGCCGCTTTGCCGGCCGGAGCGGACGGGGCCTGGCGGAGCTGTTGGCGCCGGAGTGGCCCTCGGCTGCCCGGCCTCGGGCATCGCTTCTGCGCTCGGCCGCTGCTCGGGCTGGTCGTCTGGAGGGGGTGGTGCGGGCTGCTCCACAAGCTCCTCCGGCTCCACCGGCTCCGGTTCTGGCTGTCGAGGCTCAGGCTGTGGCTCGGGTTGGGCGGGCTCGGGCGTGGTGCTGCCAGCGGAGTCGGCGGGAAGTGGCTCGGGTGACGGCGCCGCCACCAGCCGGACCGCAACCGATGGGAGCAGATCGGGGGACCGCGGACCGAGCTGGGCCGCTGCGAACACTCCGAACACCACGCCGAGATGCAGAGCTGCTGCCGCGATGACGTACGGCGTCCGGTTCGGAAGCTTCCGCTCGCGGGCTTCCAGGAGGGCGGACACCCGATCCATCAGCCTCGGTCCGCTGGTTGGGTCACCATGCCCACCTGCTCGACCCCGATCTGATCGAGCACCGCCAGGACCTGGACCACGAACCCGTATCGCAGCTCACTGTCGGCCTTCAAGTACACCGGACGTGGCGCGCCGCCGAGGGTGGCGCCGAGCCGCTCCGCCAACAGACTGAGGTGGACGGGCTCATCATCCAGGTAGATGAGCTCGTCGGTTGTCAGGGTCAGCATCACCGGCTCGTTCGCTTCGGAGTTGAGCGCGGGTGCGTTCTGCTTCGGCAGATTGACCTTGAGCCCCTGGACGAGCATCGGAGCGGTGATGATGAAGATGATCAGCAGCACCAGCATCACGTCCACAAGGGGCGTCACGTTGATCTCGGCGAGCTCGCCCAGATCGTCAGTGCCGCGGGGGATGCCTCCGGCCATCAGGTGAAGTTCCGATCCACCAGGTTGACGAACTCGAGGGAGAAATCGTCCATCCGTCGTCGCAGGTGGCGTACCTTTGCGAGCAGGTGGTTGTACGCGATCACCGCGGGGATCGCCGCTAGCAGGCCTGCTGCGGTGTTGACGAGGGCCTCGGCGATGCCCGGGGCGACGGTCAGAATCGACGTCGAGCCAGTCGCGCCGATTGCCCGGAACGTGTTCATGATGCCCCAGACGGTGCCGAACAGCCCGATAAACGGGGTCGCGCTGGCGGTGGTGGCCAACAGTGGCAACGAGCGTGTCAGACGTTCCTGCTCGGCGCCGATCGACCGTTCCAGTGCACGTGCGACCCCGTCCAGGCTCTTGACCCGTGGCACTGCCCCGGCGCCATCGTTACGGCGGGCCGCCTTCACCTGAGCCTCGAGCTCCGCGTAGCCTGCCTGGAACATCGTGACAAGTGGAGACCCTTTGAACTTGGGTGCGATCTCCGCGACGTTCTGCAACCTCGAGGCCTTGCGGAACTCTGCGAGAAACCGGAGGGTGGACGCAGTCGCCGCTCCGAGCTCGCGCCACTTGGCGAGGATGACGGACCAGGAGCCGAGAGAGAACAGCAGCAGGATCAGCAGCACCAGCTTGGCGATCCAACCGGTCGAGAGGAAGAAGCGAAGTATTTCCATGGCGCCTATTCTACGGTGTATCGATGGGTGTGCCGACCCGTCGGGGGAGACCGGCCTACGGGCCGTTGCTCTCCTCCTCCTCCGGATCTGCGGTGAAGCGGTAGCCGACGCCACGCACCGTGTGGAAGTGGCGGGGGTGCTGCGGATCTGGCTCGAAGTGCCGGCGCAACCGGTGAATAAAGGTGTCCAGAGTGCGGGTGGCTGTGTCGAACGAGTAGCCCCACACGCGCTCCAGGAGCTCGCCCCGAGGCAGCACGCGTCCTTCGTTCTCGGCGAAGAAGCGCAGGAGCATCGTCTCCCGGTCCGTCAGGTGCACGGTGCCCGCAGGCGTTGTCCCCGTCAGCTGGTTCAGATCCGCGGTGGACAGGCCGATCCGGACGGTGGGCCCGGTGGACGATGGGGTCTGGGACCACGCGCTCCGCCGGAGAATGCCGCGAGCTCGCAGAACGAGCTCCTCGACGAGGAACGGCTTGGTGAGATAATCGTCGGCACCCAGCCGCAGTCCGATCAGGCGATCGGCGTCGCTGCCCTTGGCCGTCAGAAACAGGACCGGCAGCACCGTGTCGGTGGCGCGTAGCCTGCGAAAAACCTCCAGCCCATCGATGCCGGGCAGCATGATGTCGAGAACTACCAGGTCGAACGGGGGCGAGGCCTCCGCAACCCGTGCGAGGGCCGACTCGCCATCGTGCACCGTCTCGACCTCAAAGCCCTCCAACTGGAGGTTCCGTTTGAGGCCCTTGGCGAGCAGAGCGTCGTCGTCCACCACGAGGAGCCGGGTCTTCGGTTCGTGTCCAGCCGTTGGCATTCTGTGTCTCCGCCGCTCGAGTATACCGTCGGAGGCCTCCCTGAAGCCACGAGGAGAACGGTGGCCGTCGCGGGTTGCACAGAGGCAGAGCGCTGCGGCGTGATGAGGTGCCGGTCGAGCACGGTGACTGTGGCGGCCGTGGTACACTCCGCGCCTCGGGGCGACGCCGGTGAGTCGAGTCCAGAAGTTACTGCTGCTAGGTGGCTTCGAGTCACGCTGGGTGGACGGCCTGGTCACCGCTGGCGTGGTCGGGGTGCTTGTCGCTTCCCGGTTTGCGCTGATCGCGTCGGGACCGTGGGAGTGGGACGAGACGCTGTTTGCACGCGGTCTGCTGCACTTCGAGCTGGCGGCGCACTTCCCCCACCCGCCCGGATTTCCACTGTGGCTCGCGATCGGGCTGGTGCTGCTTCCTCTGGCCGGCGAGCCGTTGTTGGCGCTGCAATGGGCGTCGAGCGCGGCTTCGGTGGTGCTGCTCTGGCCACTTGTCCTGCTCGGCCGGCGCGTAGCGCCGGGTCCGGTGGCGCTGGCGGCCGCAGTACTGGTGCTGCTGCAGCCGGGCCCGTGGCTGCACGCAGTGCGCGGGTTCAGCTCGACGACTGCGACGCTGTTTCTCCTGCTGGCGGCCGTGGTCGTGACATCAGCGTCCACGCTCCAACGGGGGCGCGCGACCGCATTCACTCTTCTGCTGACCGCGGCGTTCCTGATCCGTCCGATCCTGCTGCCCGTGATCGCTCTGCTCTGGCTGGTTGGCGCGCGCAGAGCAACGGGCTGGCGGTCGCTCGCTCCTGGAGCTGCCATCGGAGCGGCGGCGGTCGGTGTCGCTGTGATGGTGATGGCGTGGGCCGAAGGCGGCTGGGGGCGGTTCGTTGCTGCGTTCGCGACCCATGCCCGGCGGCACTCGGCCAACCTCGAGCGAAACGCCGGTGGCGTGACGGATCTGGGCCTTGTGGTGGGCTACGGTCCGGTCGTGCTGGCCTGGACAACTGCGGTGCTGGTGGTCATCGGAGTCGCGGTCTGGGGACGACGTCGCGGCAGACACGAGGCGCTGACCTGGCTGCTCCTGCTCGCCGTCATGATCGCGCAGCTCGTGCTCCTGCAAAACCGTACCTATACACGCTACGCCGTACCGGTGCAGCTGGCGGTGGCGCCGCTCGTGGCCGCAGGGGCCGGGGTGCTGGCCCCGACCGGCGTGGCGGCATGCGGGTTGGCCGGGCTTGCGGCAATGGCGGCGGCCCACGCCTATCCGCTGGTCATGGAGCAGCACTGCGACAAGCTGCCTGGATGGCAGGCGGTCGAGCTGGCCGGAGAGCTGGGCCGGCGGCATGGGCTGGCCGTCGTGGACGAGGCTGGGCTGTACCCGTTCACGTCGTACCACTGGTATGCGATGGAGCACGCGGGAGTGACACCTCCGCCGCGGACGCTTTCACCATGGGCGCCGGAGCCGTGGGAAGGGGTGGATCGGCCGTGGTTGGTGGTCACGGACGTGCCGACGCGGTATCTGGACTCCCTGGCGGGGTGGCGGATCGAGCATCGAGGTGTGTCGCCCGCGCTGCGCCCGTTCACTCAGGACCGGTTTCTTGCTGCCCAGGTGCTGATCACGCCGCCCCTCAACGTCGGTCCGTGGTGGCCGGTGGAGGAGACTGGCGATGGTCTGCGGTTCATGTGGGGCGGTCCAGGCGCGGAGCTCTGGCTGCCGCCGGCGCCGCGTGGACGGCGGATCGAGCTCGATCTCCAACCGGCACGGGGCGAGCCTCTGTCGGTGCGCGTCAACGGGGTGGATGCGGCTCATCTGCCCGGGGGCGTCCGTCAGCGGTGGTGGGTGCCGGCCACCGTGTTGTTGCGAGCCGATCGGCCGAACATCGTGACCTTCGAGCGCTCGAGACCGTTCCGGCCGGGTGCGGGCGATACGAGGGCTCTTGCTGTGCAGCTGTTCGGTGTCCATCAGGTGGGTCCATACTGCCCATGGGGCGGGCCCGTTGCCACCGCCCAGCAGCGTCGTCATCTCGCGGTCGATGTTCAAGGCTGCTATCAACCGGAGCGGTTCGCCAGGGGTGTGCTCGGCGCGTGGCTCCAACCCAATGCGACAGTGCGCCTACCGGCCGGGGCCGGGGAGCTCATCATCGGCCTTGCCGCGCCTCGTCCGGTGCCGCCGGAGACCGTGCTGCGCATCGGCGGGCGCGTGGTTGCAGGCCCGCTCGATCTGGACGGCCGCCTGCGAGAGGTGCGGCTGCGTCTCCGCCCGGACGACCTGCGCGACGGAGCTGTCGAGATTCAGCTCGAAAGTGTGCCCTATGTGCCGGCCAGCGCTGGCGCGAACGAGGATCGGCGGAAGCTCGGCGTGGTGTTGGCCCATCTACGATTTCGGCCGGAGATCCGCCGGTGGTAGGGTGTTGACGGGCTTCGGCCCGACGCATAGGATGGAGACACCCGCCGCGCTGCGATTCCCGCAGGAGGAGAACTCATATGTCATTGAAACCACAAGATCGGCTGAAGGCGTTGGAGACTGCAGTTGGACAGATCGAGCGACAGTTCGGTAAGGGCGCGATCATGCGGATGGGCGAGCGGCCGCCGATCCGGGTCAATGTGCTGTCAACCGGCTCGATCGCCCTGGATGCTGCTCTCGGCGTCGGCGGGGTGCCTCGCGGCCGCGTGATCGAGATCTTCGGACCGGAGTCGTCGGGAAAGACCACCCTGGCACTGCACATCATTGCCGACGCGCAGCGACGCGGCGGCCTGGCAGCGTTCATCGACGCCGAGCATGCCCTCGACCCGGAGTACGCGCAGTCGCTCGGCGTGAACCTGGAGGAGCTTCTGGTATCGCAGCCGGACTCCGGGGAGCAGGCCCTCGAGATCGCTGAGACCCTGGTCCGATCGGGCGCCGTGGACGCCATCGTGGTGGACTCGGTGGCCGCCCTGGTGCCGCGGGCCGAGCTCGAAGGTGAGATGGGCGACGCCCAGATGGGTCTGCAGGCGCGTCTGATGTCCCAGGCGCTGCGAAAATGCGCTGGAATCGTCTCGAAGTCCAATACCTGTCTCGTGTTTATCAACCAGGTCCGGGATAAGATCGGGGTGATGTTTGGTAGCCCCGAGACCACAAGTGGCGGTCGTGCGCTCAAGTTCTATGCGAGCGTTCGCATCGATATCCGTCGGATCGCTTCCATCAAGACCGGCGATCAGGTCGTGGGCAACCGGACCAAGGCGAAGGTCGTGAAGAACAAGGTGGCGGCGCCGTTTCGGTTTGCGGAGTTCGACATCGTGTACGGAGAGGGGATCTCCAGAACGAGCGAGCTGCTCGACTTGGCGGTACAGGAGCGGATCATCCAGAAGTCCGGATCATGGTACTCCCTGGGTGAGACGCGTCTCGGCCAGGGTCGAGACGCAGCCCGCGCGTACCTCGCCGAGCATCCAGACGAGTCCAACGCCATCGAGGAGCAGGTCCGCAAGGCCATGGGCATGATCCAGCAGCCGCAACCGCCGGTCGCGGAGGAGGCGTCGGCGTCCGCGGAGTGATGCGGTTCGACGCGGCGGAGGGTGGCGACCGGGAACGCGACGTACAGAGTGCGTGTTGTGCCTCCCGTTGTCGGCATGCATCAGTGGAAGGTGTGACTGGAGGTCGTGGATGAGTGGACGGTTCGCTTCGGTGGTCGGTGCAGCGGCGGTGGTTGCGATGGCGTATGGTGGCTGGGCTGCCGGTCAGAGCTCCTCGGACAACGGTTTGCCCGGGCAAGATGCCGAGGTGCTGCGGTTCGTCGAGCGGCAGATGGCGTGGTACCCGGCCTCCACGTTTCAGATCGTGGAGGACGTCCGCAGGTCGACGCCGTCCGGTCCGTACCGGTGGCTGGTGGTGGAGCGCACCTGTGATAGTGCGCACCTGTCCGGTAAGACCACGGTTGTCATCGACCCTCAGGCGAAGCGAGCCTGGGTCGGTTCTGCAGCGGAGCTGCCTCCGGAGGTCGGACCGGAGGGGTTGCGCGAGACCCTCGAGGGGTTCTTGCCCAGGGCGCTGACGGCCAACTTCGGACGCACCGTTCGCATGGTGTGGAGCGGAGCTCCTCGCAAGCCCACCGGCCTGCTCGAGTTCCAGCTGGCGATGTCGACGGGCTACGGGGAGTTCGTGCGCCCAGCGGCTGTGACCGCGGACGGGCGGTACCTGGTGCTCGGGGCACCGTATCCGTGGGGAGAGGATCCGGTGGCGTACCGTCGCCAGCTGCTTCGTGACTCTGAGCTGGTCATGTGGGACCGCGGCGAAGGTGGCGTGGAGATCGTCGAGTTCTCGGACTTCCAGTGTCCTGGATGTCGTGGCAAGTGGGCGCTCATCGAGGAGATGATGGCGAGATTCGAAGACGATCTCCGCCACGGCATGGTGAACTTTCCGCTGACCCGGATCCATCCCTGGGCGTTCCGTGGGGCCTCGGCGGCCTGGTGCGTGGCCGAGCAGAGCCCCGCAGAGCTGATCGACCTCAAGGAGCTGTTCTACTCCCTGCAGCAGGAGATGTCGGTCGATGAGGTGTCACCAACCGCCTTCGACTTCGTTGAAGGGAACGGCCTGGATGCCGAGGCGTTCGAGGACTGCTATCTCCGTCCCTCCTCGGTCAACGCCGTGCTGCAACAGCGGTCTCTCGGGGCGAGCCTCGGGATCAGTGCCACCCCGACCTACGTGGTCAACGGCTGGATGGTGCAGGTTCCGAGCAAGGAGTGGTTCGAGCCGATGCTCCAGCGGATGATTGAAGGCCAGGAGCCGTAGCGTGGCGCCGCGCGCGGTTGGCGCGGCAGCGGTGTGACGGAGAGCAGGGCCTTCGCATGAGCTGGGAGCCGGCTCGCCATCCGGCCGCTCGGTGACGGTGCGCGCCAGCACAGCGGGGCGTCGAGGCTGGTGTCCGGGGTCGCCATCGCTCGGAACCCTGGGCGCCAAGCAAGGCGCGTGCCAGAGATGAGAGCGCGCTAAGTTGCCGAGGGTACAGGGCCCGAAGATCCCTCTCAGCCCCGGGGTCACTCTTTTGTAACAATTTTCACAAGGGTGTTACCGCCCGCCGTCGTCTCGGTCTTTGCGGGCGATGCGGTGGCGTTGAGCGTACCGTCTGCCAGGAGCGATGCCGTCGCTGGCGAGGCGCGCCGCCGTCTGGTGGTCAGCAGGTGGCAGGACGTGGGTCTTCGGTGGCCGTTGTACCCCTGCACGTGATGCGAGCGGTGCTCCGGGGCTGCGGCTTTCCTCGCCGTCGGCGCCGTTCCGACGTTCCGGGTCCGCTACAGTCGAATGTGACGCTCAGTCTCAATTAAGGATAGTGCGACCGTGTTACACAAGAGTAACGGCGTGGCGCGCGGGTGCAGAACGCTTCCGAATGGAATTATCTCATTCGATGTATTTTAACGACACAGTCGGCGGGTCTTGCCCTGGTACGGGCGTTGCAAACTAGTGCACGGGTTCGCGGGGTGATCCTTCACTTCGCGGCAGTATTTGCGACGGTCGGCAACCGGTGGTACCGTGCTGATCGTTGGACGGGAGATTCGCAACCAGGTCACTTCCCCGCCCGCCGGCAGCCGACGAGCTCACCGCAGACGGGAGAAGGAAAGGAAAGGAAAGGAGAGGCTATGTCGGTTAAGGAGCGAAAGACCCCCCTGCTCGACGAGTTAGAGAAGGGGCCGTGGCCGAGCTTCGTGAAAGAGATCAAGAAGGAAGCTCATCGGCCGATGGCGAACGACGTGCTCGGTATTCTGGAGCGCTCGTATGAAGAGCACATCAGTCACTGGAAGCACGGCGGTCTCGTCGGCGTGATGGGGTACGGGGGCGGTGTCATTGGCCGGTATACCGACCTTCCCGAGGAGTTCCCGAACGTCAAGGAGTTCCACACCTACCGGGTGAACCAGCCGTCGGCGTGGTTTTACACGTCGGATGCCCTCCGGCAGCTTTGCGATATCTGGGACAAGCACGGCTCGGGTCTCACCAACTTCCACGGGTCGACGGGTGACATCATCTTCCTCGGCTCGGACACCGCGGCGCTGGAGCCCTGCTTCGCCGATCTGAGCTCCAACGGCTGGGATCTGGGCGGTTCCGGCTCCAACATGCGCACGCCGTCGTGCTGTGTTGGCCCCGCGCGCTGCGAGTGGGCGTGCTACGACACCCTCGAGGCGTGCTACGACATCACCCAGACGTTCCAGGACGAGCTGCACCGGCCGTTCTTCCCGTACAAGTTCAAGTTCAAGTTTGCCGGTTGCCCGAACGACTGTGTGGCCTCGATCGCACGTTCGGACTGCTCCGTGATCGGAACCTGGAAGGACGAGATCCAGGTCGATCAGGAGAAGGTGCGCGAGTACGCTGCCAACGGTGTCGACATCGATGCCGAGGTGTGCAGCTACTGCCCGACCGCGTGCATGCACTGGGATGGCGAGAACCTCTCAATCGATAACTCCGAGTGCGTCAAGTGCATGCACTGCATCAACAAGCTGCACCATGCGCTGCGTCCCGGCAAGGAGCGCGGTGCGACCATCCTGGTGGGCGCCAAGGCGCCGATCATTGGCGGCGCGCTGCTGTCGTCGGTGTTCGTGCCGTTCATCGAGATGGAGCCTCCGTTCGAGGAGCTCAAGGAGCTTGCGGAGGCGATCTGGGACCTGTGGGGCGAGCACGGCAAGAACCGTGAGCGGACCGGTGAGTTCATCCAGCGCGTCGGTCTCGGCAACTTCCTCGACGAGATCGGGCTCGAGCCGATTCCGGAGATGGTCTCGCACCCGCGGACGAACCCGTACATCTTCTTTGATGACGAGATCTTTGAGGGCGCCGAGGACGAGGCGTAGGGGAAGGAGTCAGAGATGGCCGAACGACAGACTGATATTGGACCGCCACACTACAGCAAGTTCTTGCCGCCGATCATCAAAGAGAACTACGGCAAGTGGGTCGACCACGACATCCTGAAGCCGGGCATCATGGTTCACGTTGCGGAGGGCGGCGACAAGCTGTTCACGGTCCGCGCCGGAACGCCGCGGCTGATGGCGATTACCACCATTCGCCAGTTCGCTGACATCGCGGACAAGTACTGCGATGGTTACATTCGCTGGACGAGCCGCAACAATGTCGAGTTTCTCGTGACCGATGAGTCGAAGGTGGACGCCGTGGTCAAGGAGATCGAGGCGCTCGGGTTCCCGGTCGGTGGCACCGGCAACGCGATCTCGTCGATCGTCCATACTCAGGGGTGGGTGCACTGCCACTCCTCCGCATCCGACGCTTCGGGCGTGGTCAAGGCGGTGATGGACGAGCTGTACGACCGTTTCACCAACATGGACCTTCCGGCGAAGCTCCGTGTCGCCTACGCGTGCTGCCTGAACATGTGCGGCGCCGTGCACTGCTCGGACATCGCGATCCTCGGCGTGCACACCCGCGCTCCGGTCGTGAACCACAGCGACCTGCCGAAGATGTGTGAGATCCCGACCCTGATCGCCTCCTGCCCGACCGGCGCCATCCGTCCGGCCACGGTGGACGGCGTGCAGTCGATCGAGATCGAGGAAGACCAGTGCATGTACTGCGGCAACTGCTACACCGTGTGCCCGGCCGTGCATATCAACAACGCAGAGACCGACGGTATCTCGATCTGGGTTGGAGGCAAGGTCTCCAACGCCCGCAGCGCTCCGAAGTTCTCGAAGCTCGTGGTGCCGTTCCTGCCGAACACCCCGCCGCGCTGGCCCGAGACGGTCGAGGCGGTGGTCAAGATCGTGAATCTGTATGCGGAGAACGCTCGCAAGCACGAGCGGATGGGTGAGTGGATCGAGCGGATCGGCTGGCCGAAGTTCTTCAAGATGACCGGCTTCCCGTTCACCAAGTACCACATCGACGACTTCACTCACGCTGGTGAGACGTTCCACCGCACTGCTCAGCTGAGACACTGAGCAAAAAGGGGGAACCGATGGCAACGGACATCGAAGAGCTGAAAGATGCAATGTACGAGCTGGTCAAGTCGACCCACGGCAGGAAGAACCTCAAGCCGATGGACGTCACCAAGGCGATGATCGACCAGTTCGGCGAGGAAGAGGTCGACAAGAGGCTGTGCAAGAAGGCACTGCGCGAGCTGATCGACTCCGGCAAGTGCATCTACAGCTATGTCGGCGGCAGCTACGTGACGCTGCCTCCAGACTCGCCGGATGCGTAACGCGTGCCCCTCGGCTCTGAGCTGAGGCTCCGAGAACGATGCGAGAGGGGGCCGGGATCCCCGGCCCCCTCTGTACGAAGGAGGATACGATGGCCAAGGGACCCGAGCGGATCGAGAAGCTCGTTGGCGTCTTGCGCGAGTGGCAAGGGCTGGAGCGCGAGGCGATCGAGACCACCGCTGAGATCATGGAGCAGACCGATAACCTGCTGATACGGCAGATCATGGAGATCATCCGCAACGACTCCGTGCAGCACCATCGCGTGCAGCAGTTCTTGATCGACTCGATGACGAAGCGGCCGGTGTCACTGAGCCCGGAGGAGCTGGGAGAGGTCTGGGGCCGCATCGAGGAGCACGACGCCCTCGAGCGCAAGACGATCGAGATCGCCACCGAGCTGCGCAGCGAGTGCACCGACATCGTTCAGAAGGCGCTTCTGGACTACCTGATCACGGACGAGAAAAAGCACGACACGATCCTCACCCAGCTCGAGGAGTTCAAGAAGCACTTCTCGAAGCTCGCGTGAGAGGTTCGTGCTGGCGATAGGGGCGCCGGCGCTGGGACTGTCTGCAGTGTCAGCTCCGGCCTGACGGCCCGACTGGGGAGGCTGAGCGTATGGGTCTGCTCAAGAAGAAGGATAAGAAATCCTCGTCAACGTTCAAAACCAGGATGGGCGGTGGTGGCTCTGGTAGCCAGATATCGCCGCTGCGGCCACGGTATGTGACCCGAATGCCGCCGTGCACGCATACGTGCCCGAGCGGAAATGACATCCGTGGTTGGCTGATGACCATCGCACTGCGCGAGAAGCTGGGGCTGAGCCTGGACGAGGCGTGTGAGAAGGCGTGGCGCATCGAGGTCGAGACCAACCCGTTCCCCGCAGTGATGGGGCGGGTGTGCCCGCACCCCTGCGAGGGCCACTGCAACCGGAACGAGAAGGACGCGGCGGTCGGGATCAACTCGGTCGAGCGGTTCATCGGCGACTACGCCATCGAGCACGATCTCAAGCTCGAGCGAGTCGACGGCGCCACCGACAGGGACAAGAAGGTGGCAGTCATCGGCGGTGGCCCGTCGGGGCTGTCGTGCGCCTATCATCTCGCCCGCAACGGGTACCCCGTCACCGTGTTCGAGAGCCTGCCGCATGCCGGTGGGATGCTCCGTTACGGCATCCCGGTCTACCGCCTGCCGCGCGAGGTGCTCGATGCCGAGATCGCCAAGATTACGGAGCTGGGAGTCGACCTCCGCTGCGGTGTGACGATCGGCAAGGACATCACCTTCGACGAGATCCGGTCGGAGTACGACGCCATCTACGTGGCGATCGGCGCCCACCAGGGCAAGAAGCTCGGCATCGAAGGCGAGGACGGCCCCGGTATCTGGACCGGTACCGATTTTCTCAACCACGCCAACTCCGGCAAGAAGGTGGAGATCGGCGGTAACGTCGTGATCATTGGTGGCGGCGACACTGCGATCGACGCCGCGCGCGTGTCCAAGCGCGTGACCATGGACTCCGCCGCGATCGCCAAGCGCAAGGGCGCCGACGTGACGATTCTCTACCGGCGTACGCGCAAAGAGATGCCGGCGATCGAGCGCGAGATCGAGGACGCGCTCGAAGAGGGGATCAACATCGAGTACCTGGCGGCTCCAGCCAAGATCCTGCGCGACGAGGACGGCCACGTGCGCGCGATGGAGGTCCAGCGGATGGAGCTCGGCGAGCCGGACGACTCTGGACGACGGCGGCCGGTGCCGATCGAGGGCGATACCTACGAGCTGCCAGTGGAGACCGTCATCACAGCGGTCAGCCAGAAGCCAGACCTCGGTCGGCTCGGCTCGGCGGACCTCGGCGACGGCTGGCTGAACGCCGACGACTGGGGTCACACCACCGTCGAGGGCATCTGGACCGGAGGCGACAACATCAACCTCGGAATCGCCACCACCTCGATCGGACAGGCGCGGATGGCTGCGAAGTCGATCATGGCGTACCTCGAGGGAACCGAGCCGAAGGCCCCTGCGAAGGAAGAGCCGATCGGCGCGGACAAGATCAAGCTCGAGTGGTACGAGGCCAAGGAGCGCAACCAGCGCGAGGTCTTGTCGCCAGACGAGCGGCTGCAGCGGCCGCAGGAGGAGGTGGACAAGGGCCTGACCACCGAGCAGGCGCTCGACGAGGTCACCCGGTGCTTCAGCTGCGGTGAGTGCTTCGGCTGTGAGAACTGCTGGATGTACTGCCAGAACAACTGCTTCAAGAAGCTGCAGCATCCCGAGCACGGGCACTTCTTCGATATCAAGCTGGAGACCTGTGACGGCTGCAAGAAGTGCTGGGAGGAGTGCCCTTGCGGCTTCATCGTGGGTGAGTGAGGCGAGGAGACGGATCGGGGCGATGGAGCTGACGACCCCCCGACTGGTGGTGGCAGGGCTGGCCGGCGACAGCGGCAAGACCCTGGTGTCTCTGGGGCTGAGCCGTGTGTTCGGCACCCAGGGGCTGACTGTCCAGTCGTTCAAGAAGGGGCCGGACTACATCGATGCGGCATGGCTGGGCGCCGCCAGCGGCCGGCCGTGCCGCAACCTCGACTCGTTTCTCATGCCGTCCGCGACGATCGTCCGTTCGGTGGTCAACCACTCCGCCGATGCGGACCTCGTCGTTATCGAAGGCAACCGTGGTCTGTTCGACGGTGTGGACGCTCGCGGCCGCCACTCGACGGCGGAGCTCGCGAAGATGCTGCGGACGCCAGTGGTTCTGGTGGTGAACGTCACGAAGGTCACGCGCACGGTGGCTGCCCTGGTGCTCGGGTGTCGGCACCTGGACCCGGCGGTGGAGATTACCGGCGTGATCCTCAATAACGTCGCCACATCCCGTCAGGAGGCCGTTCTCAGGACAGCTGTCGAGAGCGACGCGGGGGTGCCCGTCGTCGGGGCCGTGCGCCGCATGGCAGGCGGCGACCCGCTGCCCGGGAGACACCTGGGGCTGGTCACAGCGGCAGAGCATCCCAGCGCGGCCACCGCCCTGAGCAAGGCTGCTCAGGCCGTGCGCGACGGTGTGGATCTCGAAAGCGTGCTTCGAGCGGCGCGCTCAGCGCCGGTGCTGCGGGCGGATGCTGAGGCGGCCGAGGATCGGGCGCCGGCGTCGGTCACGATCGGCTACCTGCACGATCCCGCGTTCAGCTTCTACTATCCGGAGAACCTGGAGGCGCTCGAGGCCGAAGGGGCGCGGCTGGTCCCGGTGGCGCCCGATGGGGAGCTACCGGAGGTGGATGCACTGTATATCGGGGGTGGCTTCCCAGAGGTGCACGCGCGTCGGCTCGCCGGTGCCAGCGACTTTCTGGCCAGCTTGCGTCAGCGTGTGGACTGCGGCCTGCCCGTGTACGCCGAGTGTGGTGGCTTGATGCTGCTGGCACGAGAGCTGGTTGTGGACGGCGCCACCCACCTGATGGCTGGCGTGCTCGACGTGTGCGTCGAGCAGACGGCCCGTCCGCAGGGACACGGCTATGCGGTCGGTCGAGTGGACACCGACAACCCGTACTTCGCCCGGGAGAGCGAGCTGAGGGGGCACGAGTTCCACTACTCGAAGGTGGTCTCAGGCGCCGATATCGATCGGTGTGTGGTGAGCCTCGAGCGGGGCTCGGGAGTGGCCGGGAAGCGAGATGGCATCGTCCGTGGACGGGTGTGGGCGTCGTACCTGCACCTGCACGCGCTCGGCTGCCCTCGCTGGGCTCGGGGCGTGGTCGGCCAGGCAACGACCTGCGCCAAAGGGTCAACCACGGGTGCCGTAGCGGCATGGGGCTGAGGAGGCGGATCGTGGAGCTCATGAAGGCTGGCGACACAGCTGCCCTGCGCGACCTGGCGGTCACGGACCACCGGTCGTTGCGGCCGCTCGTGGGCCGGCTGTGGGATCCGGATCCTGCCAGAAGGCAGATGGCCGCTGAGGCGCTTGGCGAGGGCTGTGCAGCGCACCCGGATCACGGCAGAGAGGTGTTGCGCGGCTTTGTCTGGGCGTTGTGCGACGAGGCGGCCACCAATGGGCGCTACGTGATCCCGGCGTTCGGCGCGGTGGGGGCTCGGGCCCCGCAGCTCGCGGCCCCGTTCGTCGGACCGATGCTCGCATTCGCGTGGGATGACGGTCTGCGAGCAGATCTGCTCGAGGCGGTGGCGCGAATCGCCGACGTTGCGCCGGAGATCGTACGTCCCCATCTGAACACGATCGCCCATCACGGGCGCTGGAACAACCC
>CAZEJK010000031.1:0-34777 GCA_964512045.1 uncultured Thermoanaerobaculia bacterium | reverse complement strand
GTGCCCCCCGCTCCGCAATCTGAAGAATCATCGGACGTCTCGGAGGAGTCGACTACGATGAGGACCGCCGAGGACACTCCTACCTGATCACCAAAGGCAAAACGTGCCGACTCCACGCGCCTTCCGTTCACGGTTGTTCCGTTCTTGCTCTTCAAATCAGTGATGTGGAACGTTCCCTCGCCAAGGACCTCGAGCGCCGCGTGTGACCGAGAGATGTCTTTCAGATCGATGACAACGTCGCACGTCGACTGAGAACCGATGCGATAGGTCCGTCCCACCTCGAGCTCGACACGTTGCTCCGCCCGTTCCGGATGGTTGATGGTCAGCACGATCTGGGACACGGTACCTCCCCCTATTCTGCTGTCGGATACATCCGCTCCCCCGGAATCACGCCACCTCTGCCACCCGGGTGACCTGGTAGCCGGAGAGAGACCCCGGTACAAACCGGAAGCACAAACGGTACCCCTCTCTGCGAACCTCGACGACTGCGGCGTCGCCGTCCGCCGTTCGCAGACTGCGCGAGGCACGCCGCAGCAGACGCGACCGGAGCTGCAACGACATCTCCTCAAGGAGCGTCAGCTCGTTGAGAAGTACCGTCAAACGCATCGACTGGGTCAAGCCCACCGCCATCTCGATCACGCTCGCGTCCAAAGCCTCCACCAGCTCCACCAGCTCCAGCCCACCACTGCCCCATATCCCCAACGGCTCCATGGCCAAGTGTGTCAGCCCTCGCTTGACGGCATCCTGGGAGATCGACAGGAGGCTTCGTCGGACGTCTCCTGGACGACATGTTCGATCCAACGACAGGTCGTGGACCACCGCCTGGTAGGTCCAAAACGGAACGTCGTCGCGTGGACGCAGCAGCATGTACCGTCCAAGCCCTAGAGGCCGATTCCGCGCGACCTCCAAGTATGCTGCGTCGAGGTCGTGGGTACGGTCCAGCGCTCCCGGAGGTGGTCCGTTCATGATCAGGTTTCGATCCTCTTGAACGATGACCGCATCGGGGACGAATCGCCGACCAATGGATCCGTCCAGGTCGAGATCAACGCGCAGAATGGGTTCCGCCACGCTCCGAGTATAGCTCAGATCGTGCAGACCACGAAGGCCTTGCGAGCCAACACTCCGTTCGCCAGAGGCCAGACCGGCTTGTAATCCAGGCGGCGGATTCCACCGCAGGAGCCGGTTGTGGAATGCGCGCACGGTTATGAGGGTCGTGCGGTCGCCTTACGCACCATGTCCGCGGTAATGAGGAGACGCCAGGTCCCATCGCCGGTCTCCTCGAGCGCCGAGCCAGCAAACGGATCGAACTCGAAACGGTTCACGATCCGCCCGAAGATCGTTCTCAGGGCGCGAGCGCCGGTTCGAGTGTGCTTCTCCGCCTCCTCCGCGATCAGGGCCGCAGCCAGATCCTCGATGGACAGATCGATATCCATGATCTCGAAGTACTTTCGCGATCTCACAAACGGCGAGTCGTAGGAGCTCAAGAGGATCTCCTTCAGCACCTCGACCGTCAAGTCACGAAGCAGCACAACATTGTCGAACCGGGCCATGAACTGGGGAACCATGCCATAGATGAACAGGTCCTCCATCTTCAAGAAGTCCGCCAGGCTGAACCGTGTCTCGATCCGCACTTGACCATCCGCCCCTTGAACCGCTTGCGACTTGAGCTTATCGCCACTGCCAGGCTTGGTCACCCGCAGGTACACCTGATCGTAGATCCCCTCGAACGCTCCACCACAGATGAACATCATCTTCGAGGAATCGATGTCGAGCGTGACCTCGGTCTCCTCGCCGTCCACCAGCGCGTGGGTTCGATGCAGAATCAGCTCACCTTCCATCAGCGTGAGGAGACCCTGCTGCAAGACGACGCCGATCACGTTCGGCTTGCCGGCCACCACTGACGCCATCTTGTCAATCTCGTCGATACAGATCGTGGCCCGCTCCATGTGCTCCTTGAGCTGCTCGGGGGTCGGCGTCGATCCGATCACGGCGCGTGCACGTTGCTCGACCGCCGCAAGGAGACGCTGCGGCTTGAACTCGAGACGCTCTGCGTCCACCAACAAGTTGGCGTTCAGGATCGTCATGGCACGGAACGGACGGTACTCTGCCACCTCATGGTACAACCGCTGAATGTTGTTCATGATCGTGGTCTTACCGGTACCGGAGTTTCCGATCAGCAGTATGTTGCCCGGCACTCGACCTGTGGCGTGCTTGTAAATCGCAACCGCAACGTAGCGCAGCGCCGCGTTCTGCCCCAGAACGCCCCGCCGTAGCTCGCTGAAGATCTCTGTTGGCTTGATATCGCTCAGCGCTCGCAGACCATCTCGCTCTGCGTCCGCCCGCGGGCTCAGCTCGCTGCTTGCCATTCCGTGTCTCCCTTGAAATCCGAGACTCTGCCCTGACGCTCAACCTTCGGCAACCAACCCGCTGTCACATCCTGTCGGCTCCTCGGGTGCTTCAGGTCGTGGTCTCCTCCTCGTCAACGCCATTCTCTGGGACCCAGAGACCATCGCGCGAGATCAACTGGCGACCATCGATCGTGACCCGCCGCCCGCAACCGCCAGGACGAAAGTCCGTCACGATATCGACGTGCTGCGAGGAGCGGTTGAGTGCTCCGGATCGCTCCAGCTCTTCGATCTGGGCCCGACCTTCTTCTGATGCTGGGTCCTCCACGTAACAGTCCTCGTAGCTGGCACCGATCGCAATGTGGAGGGTACCTCCCACCTTTTCCACCAGGAGAGGGTGCTTGAGCACGCGCGTCAGCCCCGGGTTCATCCCAAACGCCAGCTCTCCCAACCGGTGAGACCCTTCATCGCTCGAGATAATCGCCGCGAGCTGATCCCCGCCCACCTCGGCGCTGTGCTCGACGATGACGCCACCTTCGAACTTCAGGTAGATCCCCTGAATGTCCTGTCCCCCGTAGTGCACCGGAAGATCGACGAAGATCTCACCCTCGGTCCTGCGCGCATCCGGAGATGTAAACACCTCTCCATCCGGAAAGTTCCGCAGACCGTATGACTGTACGACCCGGCTCGGCGAGGTGTCCAGAGTGAGCATGAGCTCGCGATCTGTGCGCGGGTCGACCGTCTCGATCACCACCTGTTGCCCCTGCTCGACGACTGGCGCTATGCGCTGCTCTGCCTCCAGAAGCTGCGTCGGATCGGTGGTCGAGGCGTCGACGATGAACCGGGTGTAGGTCTCGAGGTCCAGACCCTCCATCTCAGCAAAGCCGGCTGTCGGGAACAGAGTGAGCACCCACGGCTTGCTGAGTCGAATGTTGGCGAACGGACGGTCCGCACTGGCAAGCTGCCGAACGGCATCGGCCGACAGTCCCGAGTACGAGCTCGGATCCTCCGCGCCGAGGACCTCAATGTACTTGGTCATGCTCTCGTACCGCTGCCGATGCCACTCCGGGACCGCTTCCACTTGCTCTGGGGTTCCATAGCGCGGAACTGCCGAGGACCATACACGCCCACGCTCGTTGTTGGGCGGGACAAGATTGACGTCCGGAGTCCCGCCTGCCTCGATGACCTTGCGCTCGAGCACCGCCATCAGGGGCCAGCACACCCGCTCCCCTTTGATCATGACCCGATCTGCCGGCCCCACCCCACCTAGCGAGTGGTCGATCAGAATCCCGGCCCACGTCTCCAGCTCGTTTGCGTCGATATCGGGTACGATGATCCTCATTCTGACTCCAATCCCCGAGCTCCGGGACTCTATCGAGTCGAGCCGCCATAGCCGACCTCGACGGGCTTCGGAGTCGGCTTCTGCTGCGGCACGGTCGGTACCTGTCGCAGTGTTCGATCGCCAGCCGGACGCTCCTCCGACGGCGCCAGGCGAGGCTCTACCTCAGTCCGTTCGGACGAGACAACATCCTGCTGAGCAGGTGTGCCGTCGCTTCGTGCTGGACGTCGTCGCTCCCCGACCAGGACCGGCACTGACACTTCCGAAAGGCTCTCGAGGGTGGTCGCAACTCGCAGCTCACCGCGCAAGCTAGCGCCTGCCAGCTCTTCCTCTGGCTCCACTAGCTCGACCCGGACACGCTGCAGCGGACCCGGCTCCGCACTCACGGGAACCACCGAGAACAGCTCTGGGTGCGAGCTTTCCACCCCGGTGATCGAGAAGGGCTCGCCCGCAGAGTGGCGCAGCTCTAGCTCGATCGACTCATATCGGCGATCGCCGGTTCCAAGCCATAGCCTGACCTGCTCTGGACGCGTCTCGACGAGCTTTTGCACCAGCACGACGACTGGTAGCACCAGGCGGGCCATCTGTGGGTGGTTGGTCGCCGCTGCCAGCCGAACACTCCGTGCTCGACCGTCCGCCGGCGCAGTCACCTGCACGTCCAGCCAGACATCGCCCGCAGTGGCCACCAGGTCCTCACCGCCACGCTCGCCAGCTTTGGCAGCGCGCGGGGTCGCCATCACCACCTCGGGGAGCACAGACTGCACGTTGCGCAGCTCCAGGGGCTTTCCGTCTCCTCGCCGCAGCAGAAGCGAATGTGTCGCACTCTGCCCCTCGACCACGTCGACTCGCGGCCGTGAAGACGGTAGCACCTGGATCACCGGGACAACCTCATAGGAGATACGAAGATAGAGCAGGCCATTGTTGGGATCGTTCGTCTGCACTCGGATCGACTTTGTACGCCGTCCGACCTCCGTTCCACCAGTCCGCACCTTTCCAATGATCTTTCCCGACCCACCTGCCGGGATCACCGAGTCAAACTCGGCCACAGAGCAGCCTCAACCGGGCTTGACCTTCAGAATCTTGACTGGTGTTTCTCCCGTGTTACGGAGCACGAACGTCGCCACAGCCTCCTGTCCTGCCTTCACGGCGCCGACATCGATCTCGGTCTGCTCGATCACCAGTCCTGGCGCGGGCGTTGCGCTATCGGACTGACCTGTGACAATTGCCGCGCAGGTCACCCCGAGGGCCAACGCGATCACCACGACCTTTCTCATGAACACCTCCAGTGGCTTTCCTGAAGAGCCACAGCACGCCCTGCATTCTACACCAGGGCACCGACCCGCTCGCGTCACCCCAAGGACAACATCCAGAGGTTCCGTTATGATCCTGCAGGGAGGAGCACATGCCGCCGTTGAAGATCTGCTCCGTGTCCGCAGAGCTCGCCCCGTACGCCAGTACGGGTGGTCTCGGAGAGATGTGCGCCGCTCTGCATCGCAACTTGCGACATGGCGGGCACGAGGCCCGATCAATCGTACCGTACCATGAGAGCGCCATTCCCGATGGAGCGACGAAACAGGTGGACGGTCTCGGCGATCTCGTGGTCTCCATGGGCGATCGTGAGTACCAGTTCAGTATCGTGACACCCACTGACTCCCAGCACAGCACAGTCTTCTTGATCCGCTGTCCGGAGCTGTTCGATCGTCCCTCCCTATACACCTCTGCGCCGGATGAGGCGGTGCGGTTCGGCTTCTTCTGTCGCGCGGTTCTCGAGACCTTCGCTCACCTCGACTGGTCGCCCGATATCCTCCACCTGCACGATTGGCATACGGCGTTGATCCCATTACTGCTGCAAACAACACATGGCGGCCATCGGAGATTCACCGGTACTCGGACCGTCCTGACGCTCCACAATGTCTCCTACCAGGGGAGCTTCTCCCCCAGCGTCCTGGCGGACCTCGGTCTCTCAGGCTATATGTCCTTCTTCTCCGGTGACGACCTCGAGCAGGGGCGCGTCCGCTTTCTCACGACAGGCATTCTGTACGCCGACCAGCTGACGACGGTCAGCCGGACCTACGCCGCGGAGATCCAACAACCGGAGACTGGTGCCGGGCTCGATCGACTGCTCCGGGCTCGGAGCGAGCGATTGATCGGTATCGTCAACGGAATCGATACGGACGAGTGGAACCCGGTGACGGACCCTCGCATCGCCGCCAACTACTCGGCGAACGACCTGTCCGGCAAGCGAGTCTGCAAGACTGCGCTGCTCGAGGAGTTTCGGCTGACCGTGGACAGCCGAGAGCCCGTCTTGGGGATCGTGTCTCGTCTCACCCACCAGAAGGGCTTCGATCTCGTGTCAGACGGTCTGCGCGACGCCCTGGGCGACGGCTGCGGGCTGGTGGTTCTCGGAAGCGGCGAACCCGATATCGAGAGCACCTTCGACAGCCTCCGGCAGAGCTTCCCAGGACGAGTGGGTGTGTACACTGGTTACGATCCGGATCTGGCACATCGAGTTCAGGCTGGCGCAGACATCGTACTGATGCCGTCGAGGTGGGAGCCGTGTGGACTCAGTCAGCTGTACGCCCTCCGCTACGCCACGGTACCGCTCGTTCGCCGAACGGGCGGTCTTGCCGATACCGTCGTCGATGCAGAGGCTCCCGACGGGACTGGCTTCATCTTCGATGAGCCATCACCGGAAGCGTTTCAGCACTGTCTTGCGCGAGCTCGACATCGCTTCAGGAGCCCCCAGCAGTGGCAGGCGCTCATGCTCCGGTGCATGTCACAGGACTGGTCCTGGACGGAGCAGATCGGCCACTACGTAGCGCTGTACGAGCAGCTGACGCGTTGACGGCAGGACTGGCCCATCGCCAGACCATGGACACGGATCGCATCGAACGGTACCATCACCCGCCATCGGGCGCTCGCCCGAAGAAAGGTAGGAACTCATGACGTCAACTCACCGTCCTTTGGCGGTCGTCCTTTGCCTCATTCTCCTGTGCGCGACGTGGCCCATCGCGAGCACAGTCGCCAGCGACGAGCAACGCGCCGCCCAAGAGGAGCAGACTGTCCAGAGCATCATCGCGTCCCACAGACCGCTCGGTTGTGTTCGACAAGGAGCCGAGGTCACTCTCAAAGGGCAGTCGTTCGGCAGCGAGGCTGGATCGCATACTCTCGTCATTCGCGGGCCCGGTGACCACGCTGTAGCATGCACCATTGCCGGGTGGAGCGAGGATGAGCTGACGGTTGTGGCGCCAGAAGATCCCCGTCTCGAGCCTGGCGAGGTGTACGTCTGGGAGCTGCATGACGCCAATGGAAAGCGGGTGAGCAACAGCCTTCCATTCGAGTTCTGTCTGCAATCGCAGCCTCGGATTACCTCCGCGCTGCCAAGTGACTGCGTCGACCCCGGTGCGACGTTCACGCTGTTCGGTTCAGGCTTTGGCGCCAGTCAGCGCCATCGGCAGCTGGTTCTCAAGATGGGCGCGGAGAGCCTTGCCCTCGAGATCAAGAGCTGGAGCGACGAGCAGATCACGGCTGTCATGGCCGAAGATCCTCGGTTGATGCCTGGAAGCAGGTTCAACATTGGTCTCCAGAACTTCGTCGGGGACTGGCTCCACGACCCCAGCAGAATGGTCCAGATCTGCGAGTAGGCCACGGTCAACCGGTTTGCTTCACAACGGGCCGGCGGCCCCCCCCTCGTCTCCACAGGCCCAGGCTCGGAAACCGGAATCGTCACGAGCGACACCACGCTCATGAACTCAGACCGCGGCATCTTCGAATACTCGAGGCTGACTGCAGAGTGCAGACTGCCGCCCCCTCACAGCTGCACGGTCAGCGAAATCGTAATCTCGGCAGGGCATGAGGACCTGCCTGCGCATGCTGTTGGATGGATGGGGGATCTCATCCCCGACGGCTCATGGGTTGCAGCGGGCGCGGGACCGGCACCTTCGGAGCACACCTTTTGGTTGCGGCCCGCGGCCGCGTTAGAAGCCGAGCGTGCCGCCGCTGAAGGCGTGGCCCGAGAACTCCACCTCGGCTGACCGTCCGAAGGCGTCAGAATCACGGTCGATGCAGTGCAGCTGCTCGTGCGACTCCACCTCGACTCCCTGCGACCGCAGGGCCGCAATAGCGTCTCCACCTGCGCTACCGTTACCGTCCAGGCAGTTATGGTCGAGGTTCACAAAATCGCGAAAACCCAGCGCTGAAGAGGTGTTGTAACCAAGACCAGGGTTCTCGAGCAGAGGATCGATGTCCCGGATTCGGTTGTTGTCGAGCCAGATCGCGTCGAGGCTCCCCAGCTCACCGAGGACGGAGATATCGGAGATGTGGTTCTCGCTCAACCAGAGCCGAGACAGATGAACCGCCATCTCCAATGCATCGATCGTCTCGATCTCGTTGCCAGAGAGCGACAGGTACTCGAGCGAGGTCAGACCCGTGAGAGGCTCGATGTCGACAATCTCGTTGTCGCCTGCATACAGCTCGAACAGGTGCACGAGGTGCCGGAGTGGCTCGAGGTCCTCGATCCGATTGGAGAAGAAGCTCAATCGACCGAGATGAGTGAGGTTCGCGAGAGCGTCGATGCTCCCGATCCGATTCTCATGCAGATGCAACCCATACAATGACGTGAGGTTCGCGAGAGCGTCGACCGACTGGATCTGGTTTCCTGAGGCCGTCAGCCACGCCAGCTTCGTCAGGTTCTCGAGAGGATCGATACTGACGACCGCGTTGTCATCCAGATAGAGATTCCCCAGCTCGAGCAGCCCACGGAGCGGCTCGAGATCCTGCACACGGTTCTGTGCCAGGTTCAAGTACCAGAGATCTTGGAGCTCGGCCAGGGGTCCGAGGTCATCAATGCGGTTGTATGCCAGGTGCAGAATCCTCAAGTTCGCCGCATTCTGGAGGCCTTCAAGACTGGTGATGCTCCGCCCGGACGCCATCAGCTCCGACATGCCGAGCACGACGTCACACGTGATCGGGGCAGTGCCGAGATGGAGCTGATCTCTGATCGCGGACTCCAGACCGGGATCGGGGATGACGATCGGGTCCACGCACTCCCCCGCTGCCAAGGGCGTCACGAGCCCCGCGGCAAGAAGCACGGCTCCCGTGGCCACGAAGTTGAGCATCGATCTCATCACCATCTTCAACGCGCCTCCTGATGCCCGTATTCTGCCATCAGGACGAACGTGCACGATCTTCCGGTGCAAAGCAGCGTGTTTCATGACAAGGACAACATAGGTCCAGCGCGGGAGATCGGCTGTGAGACGTGTCACTCTTGCGCGAGCCCAGCGCCACCATCGTGATTGCTCTCACACTCTCCTGGCCGGAGACCATGGACCCGACACGCAACCCTGCCACCGATTGAGAATTCTACCACGAGTACACCGAGGTTTTCACTCGTCCGTCACCGAGCACCACGGAAGCTCTGGCTCTGGCGGTAACGTCGTCAGCGAGTCCCACTGGAGCCTCACCAACTGGAGCTCTGCCCACTGTCCGTCACCCCAGCTCACGTGGATCTCTCCTGCAACCGAGGCCGTGTGTTGGTCGAGCTCGACCTCCCAGAACCCGCGACCAGTGCCCCCGGCAACCCGAACGACACGCCATGGGTCGGGAGCGATGAGGGCGGTGCATTCCCCCGGGCCTTCGGGCTTCGCAATGCTGTCGCCTGAACCCACCACGCGACATCTACCTCCGTCGATGAGTGTCGGTAACCGGCCCATCAGCAATCGCACGATACCGGCAGGAGACACGTCTGCAAGATCCATTATGGGGAAGGACATCGAGTCGACACGGCACCCTTGCTGCAGGTCGTACACCCTCCATCCTCCACGAGCATCCCAGACTGTGAGCGCCACGGCTGCCCCAAACGGCTCGCTGAGCAGGAACCTCCCTCCCTCCGGCGCAGTTTGCACCGTGAGCCGTAGGCCACCCGACTCAGGGACCTCGACCCTGTACAGGGCCACTGGATCTCCTGGCAAAGGTGAGCTCAGCCGTTCAATACCGGCTTGCAACTCCAGTGGAGTCAGGGGCGTCCGGCGCCCATCCTCCGTGACACAGCCGAACGCGGCGAGGAACATGAGCACCGAGGCTGCGAGCACTACACGCCTCAGAACTTCTGGCTCGAGCCTCACGGAGCCGACGCGGGCGCGCCCACCCATTCCAACTGCAGCGCGTCCATGGCCGGTCGTCCACCGAATCGGCCGGGACCCGTCAGTTCTCACGATCGATGGCCTCCAGGAGCCTCCGCACGTGCTCTGGATCATCGCAGCCGAGATCGAGCGCTCGTTGGAGCAGCTGTCGAGCCTCATCTGTGCGTCCCAGCTCGGCCAACACCTCGCCCTTGTGGGCCAAGATCGTACCGTCGCCTTGCGAAAGCTCCACGGCCCTCCCGAGCCAGTGGAGCGCTTCCTCCATCCGTCCGAGTCGGAAGTAGACCCAGCCGAGAGAGTCCAGATATGCCGGGCTGTCGGGCTCGAGCTCTACGGCGCGCGTAATCAGCTTCTCGGCCTGCTGGAGCTTCACGCCGCGCTCCGCCCACATGTAGCCCAGGTAGTTTGCAGACGCTGCATCGTCGGGATGCCTCTCGACCAGCTCAAGGAAAAGGCCCTCCGCCGCTTCGAACCGTCCCAGACGCTCCAGTGCGGCCGCCTGTGCAAACTGCAGGGATCGCTGGTCGCTCACCCGCTGCAAGGCGTTGCTGGTGACCTCGACAACGTCCTCCCACCTCTCCAAACGTTGGAGCACCTGGAGTCCGGTCAGCACCCGCGAGATATCTTTCGCCGCGAGCAATGGTGCCAACCGCTCGAGACCGTCCGTGTCCCCCGAGCGGAACCGAAACTCTGCTTCAGCGGCCAGGGCGATGTCCCGGAACCGTCCGTCCGCCAGCGGTTGCAGCCGTAGCATCTCGCCTACGGCCTTCACGTTGTCTCCGGCTGTCTCGCTCATCCGATATGTCTCGGCCAGCAGAACCACGTAGTCTGGACCAGCCGACGTTGGCGAGTCGATCCGCTTCAGCCACTCACGTGCACGCAGCGGACGTTGCGCCAGGAGCTCCACCTGTGCACCCGTCAGGCACAGCCGAGTGAACGCAGCGTCCTGTGATCCTCCAGCGAGCTCGTCTGACAGGCCGCGGAGAAGATCTCTCGCGGCGTCAAAGTCCCCACGCTGTGCCTCCACCCATGCGAGCTGCAGCTTCAGCGACGTGCTCTTCTTGTCCTCGCGCAGAAGACGGCGAAGCTGCGCTGCGGCTTCGTCCTGCCGACCGACCGCGAGCAGCGCCGAGACCTGGAGAGCACGCGCTCGCGGCGACTGGGGCTGCACAGCCAGTACCTGCTCGATCATCGACAGGGCCTTGTGCGATCTTCCGCCCGTGAGCAGCAAGGACGCCGCTTCGAGCTTGCCGTCCAGATCGTCGTCCTCCAGCCAGCTCGCCATCGCCTCTCCCGCGCGTCCAGGACGATCGAGCTCCAACAGCACTTCGACCAGGCCGCGCTGGCACCGCTCGCCCAGCCCCGGCGCCTCCACGCACCGCTCGAAGAGCGCTGCGGCTCGCTCCTGCTGACCGATCTCTCGGAGCACGGCGGCGTGCATCGCGATGAGACGCTCACTACCCTGCCGTCGCTCACGCAGCCGTGCGAGAATCTCTTCGGCCTCCACGAAGCGCTCCTGACGCATCAGCAGCTGAGCCAATCCGAGCTGAACGTTCGGATCGTCTGGACGTTGGGCCAACGCAGTCCTCAGGTCCTCTTCCGCGGCCGCCATCTGCTCGCCCGATCGCAGCGCAACCTGTGCGAGCGCCAGGGCGCGGGTCCGGACTCCCAACCAATCGAGGTCCTCGACTCCCTCCAGAAGCTCTACGGCAGACGACGCGAGCCCGAGATCCGAAAGCAGACTGGCATACGCAATCCGGATCTCACTGCGGCCGGGCGCAAGATCGTGAGCCTTTCCATACAGATCGAGAGCCTCCCGATACTCCCCTGCCGCTTCGGCGACCCGTGCTTCCACGTACAGCCGCAAGGCCTGCCGCGGTTCCATATCCTCTCCGCCGGCAAACGACACGACCGCCACCAGCAGCAGAACTGCACTCAGTACAACGCTCACAGTCCGCGTCTTCATCAGCTCCCCAGTACTCCCGCTCGTGCTCTCATCCCTGCGTTGTCTCCGACGAAGACCGTCCGAGCATCTCACAGGACGATCCCAACCTTTCGCGACGGTGCTACAATCGGCCGCGATGCAACGAGATGACGCTACCTACTTCACAGAAACGTACTTTTCCTCACTCGAAATCCCCGACCAGCTCCGGCAAGCGATCTCTGACCTTGGATTCGAGAAGCTGACCAAGGTCCAAGACGCAGTCTTGCCCCTGGTCCTTGACCATCGGGACGTCGTGGTCCAGGCCCAAACCGGTTCGGGGAAGACTGCCACGTACCTGCTCGCCATCTACACGCGACTCCTCATGGTTCCTCGATCGTCTGCGCCGACGACTCCGCGCGCCCTGATCGTAGCACCGACCCGCGAGCTCGCCGTGCAGATCGCGGCCGATGCCGAGGACCTCGGACGACACACGGACTTCAACGTGCACGTGGTCTTCGGGGGCGTGGACTACCATAAGCAACGCGATGAGCTCCGTCAGGGCGTGGATCTGCTCGTTGGAACCCCCGGGCGCCTGATCGACTATCACAAGCAGGGCGTGTACGACCTCGGCGATACCGAGATCGTGGTCATAGATGAGTGTGACCGCTTATTCGACATGGGGTTTGCCGATGATCTGCGCTGGATTCTCCGTCGGCTTCCCCGGCCCGATCAGCGTCAGTCGATGATGTACACGGCGACGCTCTCGATCCGCGTCGCAACACTTGGCTGGCGGGAGATGCATAACCCCATCGAGGTTGTCATCAACCCCGAGGCCATCACCCCGGACACCATCACTCAGGAGCTCTATCACGTCTCGAGTCGGGAGAAGCTCTCCCTTCTGCTCGGTCTTCTCGATCGGGAAGGCTGCGAGCGGACCATGATCTTCGTGAACACGAAGGTGCAAGGCCACCGGCTTGCCGAGGCGCTCCGACGCCACGGTTACCATGTGCGGCTCTTGAGCGGCAACGTTGCCCAGCGGAAACGCCTGCGCGTGCTCGACGACTTCAGGGATGGTCGTCTGCCGATCCTGGTGGCGACCGATGTGGCCAGCAGAGGCCTACATATTGCAGGGGTCTCGCATGTCATCAACTTCGACCTTCCGCAAGACCCGGAGGATTACGTCCATCGCGTCGGACGTACCGCGCGGGTCGGAGCCGAAGGAAAGGCGATCAGTCTCGCCTGTGACGACTACGTGTACTCGCTGGACGCTGTTCAGGAGTACATTGGGTACGAGATCCCCACAGTGTTTCCTGCAAACGATCTCTACTATCCGGTCACTCCGCGTCCGCCCAGAGGGGGTTCTGCGAAGAAGAGCTCAACACGGGGAACACGCAAGCGCCGGCCAGCACCCTCGCCCGGACCGCCTGCGGAGCATACCGCCGACGAGAGCGACTCCGGAGACACGAAGCCTTCACGCCGGCGGCGGCGGCGTCCGCGCAGCCGCCGGAAGAGATCACCCGACGGTTCGCAAGACCCGAGCTCGGGTCCCGGATCCTCATCCGAGCCGTCGTCGTAACGGGTCATTCCACGCGCTCGATGTCGGCACCGAGGGCCTGCAGCCTTTGGTCGAGTGCCTCGTACCCCCGCTCCACCTGATGAACATTGTGAATCCGGCTCTCCCCTTGACCGCACAGTGCGGCAATGACGAGAGCCATACCAGCGCGGATGTCGGGGCTCGACATGACGGTCCCATACAACGTCGACGGGCCTTCGACAATCGCGCGGTGCGGATCACAGATGACGATCCGCGCACCCATGGCAATCAGACGGTCCACCCAGAACAGTCGGCTCTCGAACATCTTTTCGTGGATCAGCACCGTGCCGGTCGTCTGCGTCGCCCCGACGAGCGCAATGCTGGTGAGGTCGGCGGGAAACGCAGGCCAGGGACCATCATCGATCTTCGCGATCCCGCCGTGCAGGTCGGTCTCGACCTGCAGGGTCTGCTCTGCGGGAACCACGATGTCGGTACCATCGTCGTACCATCGAACTCCGAGGCGGCCGAAACCCACCCGAGTCATCCGCAAGAGCCTGTCGGCCTGCGTGTTACGGATTCGCAGGTGGCCTCCGGTCACTGCTGCGAGGACGATGAATGAACCGACCTCGATGTAATCCGGCCCAACCACCGCATGTCCCGGTCGAGCCCCTGTGCCGTTGCGGTCTGGATGAACTCCCAAACGGTTGGTGCCCACCCCCTCCACCGTAGTGCCCATGGACTGCAGGAAATGGCACAGGTCCTGAACGTGCGGCTCGGAGGCCGCGTTATCGATCACGGTCGACTCGCGTGCGCCAGCAGCCGCCATGAGCGTGTTCTCGGTGGCCATCACACTCATCTCATGGAGGAACACGTCTGCCCCTCGCAAGCCTGTGGGAGCGGCCAAGACGCAACGATCGGCTTGCATGTCGACCTCGGCCCCGAGGGCGGTCAGAGCGTGGATATGCGGATCGAGAGGACGTCGCCCGATTCTGTCCCCGCCCGGCCGCGGCAACACTGCCCGTTGGCAGCGCGCGAGCAACGGCCCGGCAAGTAGGAAGGACGCACGAATCTGCCGGCACAGACGAGGATCGACACGGTCCGGGTCGATCGATCTCGCCGTCACCTGCCACGTGCGATGATCGAGTCGAGTCACGTCAGCCCCGAGGCTGTGCAGCAGCTCCAACATCACGCGCACATCACGAATATCCGGTACGTTCTCGAGTCTGACAGGCTGATCCGTCAACAGAGCTGCAGCCAACAGCGGCAAGGCGGCATTCTTGTTCCCCGCGGGAACCATCTCTCCGTGAATCGGGTTCCCGCCACGAATGATATACGTTCCCTGTGCATCCTCGTCCGTGCGAGCAGTCATCATGTTCTCACCACCTCATGCCTGTGGTCCGATTGCGGGCAGTCGCGGTGTCACGGTCATCGCGCCTCGCGCGTGAGCCATCTCGTACGCCGTCTCCGCCCTCCGCACACACACTCTCTCTGGGAGCCTCCCGAGCGTCAATCCCACGACGCAGCTCATCGAGAGGCTCCATCGAACGCCGCTGCAATGCCGCGCACCGTCGCGCGCGCGAACCGCTCCCGCCAGTGCCAGTCCAACACCAGGGCCTGATCCTCCTCGTTTGCAAGGTTACAGATCTCCAGCAGCACTGATGTCTGCGATCGGCTTCCTTTGAGCACCGCAGGAACCCAGCGCTCCCTCCCGCGGAGAATAGAGTCCCGAATCGGCTTGTACGGGTGCACCGCCAGTCCCTCGGCTGTCAAAGCTGCCACGAGATGCTCCGCGAGGCGACGAGACGACGCCTCCGCTCGTGATCGGAACGATCGCGAGAACGTCACGGTGGGCTCCGCACGATACTCCGCGAACCGCTGCAAGGCTGCGCGGCTTCGTCCAGCGTACCGCTCCGGTCGCAAAGCTCGCGACGGGATATAGGCCATCGCACCCCGAACCGACGGGTGGAGCGAGTCGGCATGCACCGACACGAAGACGATCTTCGCGGGAGGCACCCCTGCCTCTAGCCGTTCACGAACGATCCTGTTCACCAGGTACCAGCGGAGATGCACGCCGTGAATCGAGCTCGACAGATCGTACGCTGGCTCGGTGAGAAGCACCTGGTCCCGGTCTGCAGTCAACCGATCACGATCTGGCACGCTGTACCTGCGGCTCTGATCGCGGATCAGTGTCCACACGGTGGCCCTGGTATGCCGTTCCAAGTTCATCTTGATTCGGCACATCACATCGTAGGCGTAGGTGGCTTCCCAGATGCCGTCCACCTCAGCTCCACTGTCGACACCGCCGTGACCGGAGTCCAAAATCACATGGACCCCGCTCAGATCGGCGGCATGCACCACCTCGACGAACCTCGCCAGCTCTTCCTGTTCCTGACGCCATTGCTGGCGCCGAGGGTGGTCTTCCGGCAGATACTCGGGGGCCACGAGGTCAATCGGGATCTTGACCGGATACCCGACGGGGATCGCGGTCACATCCGCGATGCCCGAGCGTCGTGCGATCTCCAGCGCGGTCGCATTCACCTCCGCAGCGTGCAGCTGACCCGTGAACCGAACGACCACGGCCGAGTACAGCGCTTCTCCCTGCCGGATCCGGTACTCGGCGTACTCACCCCGACCATCCCTCGCGAAGGTGAGGAGCCCGCTGACCTGCCTCGGCAGTGGAGTGGCCTTCCCACCACTCCCGCGAACCGGCTCCTGTTCCGTGCCTCCCTCCGGCCTCGGCTGAGCGCGCTGCTCGGGGTGAGCAGCGACAGGAACGTTCGCGAACTCTCTCCTCAGCAGACTGTTCGGTATCAGGACCCGGGTGCCGCGGCTCAGCCGCTCGACTGCCCGGTTCGATCGGCGCAGCTCATTCACTGCAGATGGATCGGCCAGGAAGACGTCTGCCAGAAACGACCAGCTTTCCGTTCCCTCGTCGAACGGCTCGAGCACAGTGTGCTCCCATCCCTTCTCGATTCGACGATCTGCGGCAAAGACGCGACGTACAGCTTCCAGCCGAAGCGAGCTCGACAGCATCGTGAGGGGAATGCTGACTGGACGATCGAGAAGGGGCCTCGTCAGGGGCCGGTTGCGATCTCGTAGTGCTCGAGCATAGCGACGGTGACCACACAACCGTTCGGCGAGCACGAGCCAGCCATCGCCTCTCCTCGGGGTCGCACGCAGTACCGGTACGTCGCCACGACGCCAGACGAGCTCGCCATGCGGTTCGAAGGCAAACAGAATCTCGCGAAAGCCTACCGTCTGCCCGACTGTTACCGCCGGCCAGATGAGCGTCATGACGACAGCCAGCACAGCAGCCGGCGTAGACCAATATCTAGCATCGTTCGGGACGGAGAGCCAGTGAGTCACGATACCGAAAGCCGCACGTCTCACGCTTCTCGGTTCCACCGCGCCAGTCGCTCCACTGTCCCCGCGTTCACGCGTACGTTTCCTGCCATCAGCCGCGATCATCGCATACTCACTCTCGCCAGGCGACGGTTGCAACCCGTATGTCGTCCGCCGCGTTGCCGGTCTACCTTCGTATACTGTGAAAAGGAGCTCGATACAGATGGACCCGAGCGACTCCAGCCAGTCACAGGCACCCGGGGCGTCCGGGAACGACCTGACGCAGACGATGCAGCGATGGCGGGACGACATCCTCGACCAGCCCACCCACGAGGCACGGCTGCACCACGCCACGTGCACTCTCGCGGAGATGACCGGAGCCACGAGGTGCTCGATCGTGGTCCCGTTGGGACGTTCCGGTCTTCGCGTGCTCGCTTCCTCGGAGCTCGGCGAGGTGGGCGATCTGATCGTCGCACGAGAGCGGTACCCCGAGCTCGAGTACGTACTGACGAACCAGGCCAGCCTGCTGATTCCGATGACATGGGAGAGCGAGCTCCTCGCACCTGTGCTGCCGTTCATGCGCGCCGCTGGGGTGATCAGTCTTGCAGCTACCCCTCTGACTGCCGGCGGGGTTCGCGGCGTCCTCAAGCTCACCTCGCGCAGCCGCTCGTTCGACGATCGATCGATGGCAACGTTGCAGGCAGCGGCTGCAGTGCTCGAACGGCTCACACCGCTGGAAGGTGATGGCGCAGACCCCTCGTGGGCACAGCTCGCCTTGCTGCTCGCCGACAGCGTCATCGACGTCTCGGCCGACGGAAACATCCGGCGAGTCTGTCGCACTGGCACCAGCCCCGAGCTTGGTCTTGCACTGGAAACGGGAACCGCCCTGGAGAGTTACTTTCACCCTTCGGAGACGGTCAGGGTCCAAGCTCTGCTCCTTGATGCACTGGAGGGACGGCAGCTGCCCAGGTCACCGCCGATCCAACTGAACTGCGGCGGGCACGACTCACCCACAGTCCGCCTTAGCGCGGTCCGTCTCGCAACCGTACCCCCAATTGTGCGGATCGCTTTCCAGAGGACGTCTGATCCCGTGTCCCTCAGCGGTCTTGACGACGTTCCGGTCCCGCTGGTCTGCATCGATAGCGACAGGACCATACTGTCACTCAACAGCGCCGCACGATCACTCACCGAGATCAATGGGGAGACGCCAGTAGGAACGTCGCTGGACGACTGGCTAACGGACGAGGAAGGCGACGGAACGTTCTGGCCCGGACGTCCTTCTGCGGTTCCGGTGAAGAGAGTGGACCCGGGCGGCTCTGAGATGAGGATCGTCGCTCTGATCGACCTCCGCCCGTGGGAACGTGTTCTCGAGCATCAACGGCGAATGCGGACCACCCTGCGGGCGCAGATCCGGGAGCTCGAGCAGCTGAACAGGCGGATCGAGGAAGCTGACGTGATCAAGGCGCGGTTCCTGTCCTCGTCCGCCCATGAGCTCAAGACCCCACTCACGATCATCCAGTCGTATCTCGAGATCCTGGTGTCGGACCTCTCCGACGGGATGACGGAGGAGCAGATCTCGTTCTTGCGTGTGAGCTATGAGAGCGTTCTGCGCCTCAAGCGACTGGTCGTGCACCTCGTCGACATCGCTGCGTTGGAATCTGGCAAGCTCCATTTCGAGATGGAGCGGGTCGAGCTTCCCGCCCTGCTGTGTGAGCTGGAGCACGAGATGGCGGCCCTCGCCCACTCCATGCAGATCCAGCTCACAGTGCAGCTGAGTCCATCAGTTCCTCCGATCCGCGCCGATGCGCAGCGGATCCGGCAGGTCTTCCGGAACCTGATCGAGAACGCCATTCGTTTCACACCCGAGGGAGGATCCGTCTCAGTACAGGCACCCGATCCAAGCACCGCTACCAGCCGGCCTGATTCGGTGGACGTCCGCATCGCCGACACGGGCGTGGGCATACCTCGTCATCAGCTTGAGTCGGTCTTCGAGGAGTTCACCCAAGCTGCTCGGCCACCCAACGGTCGCTCTCTTGGCGCCGGGCTCGGTCTTCCCATCTGTAAGCGGTTGATCCAGCTCCAAGGAGGCTCCATCGCTGTGACCAGCGAGGTCGGCGTCGGAACGACCTTTACTGTGACCGCACCACGATGGCCGGACGAACCCTGATGCCTCGCCACCTCCACCGGTCCATCTCCATCGCATCCGACGATGAGCTCGGCTGGCTGTTGGCCGCCATCGGTCCGGATCCTGTCTGGGTCGTTGGCGGTTGGGTCCGCGATCGTCTTCTCGGACGGGACAGCCACGATCTCGACCTCGTTCTGGCTGCCGGAGCAGCAACACTCGACGACATCGCACGGCGGATCAGAGACCGGCTTGACGGTCGACTGCTCTATCTCGGTGCACCCCGCCACCGGATTGCGAGGATCGTCGCGAAACAATCTCAGGTCGAGATCTGGGCGCTCGACGGCAGGAGTCTGTCGGCCGATCTCCTCAGGCGCGACTTTACCGTCAACGCTCTTGCCTGGCGCCTCCCTGCCGGTCCGCTCGTGGATCGTGTCGGAGGTCGTGCTGACATCGAGACACGGACCCTCCGGGCCGTATCGATTGAGAACATCCTCGCTGATCCGATCCGCGTTCTCCGAGGACCGCGGCTCGTCGCCGAGATTGCAGGCCTCGAGCCAGATCCGGCAACGCTCCGATGCCTTCAACGCGCCTCGCCGTTCGTACGGAGCTGTCCACGAGAACGCTCCGGCCATGAGCTTCTCCGCATCTTCAAAGCCCCCTTTCCGCACCGCGGCCTGCAGCTGATCGGCTTCCTTGGGTTGATCCACGCTCTCGCTCCTGAGCCCCCCGCCTGCGACTCCGTCTGGTGCGAGCGGCTTCCCGAGATCGCCGGACGTCTGCAGCGGGACGACGCGTCTGTCGATGAGGAGTCCCGGTGCGTTGTCCTCCTGGCCTCTCTTCTTCGCGCGTGGGGACGGCCGCCTGAGCGAGCTCTGCACCCGTTTGCATGGCCCCGAGCGGTGCTCGAAGTAGCCTCCGCAATCGCCGCCGAGATCGACCGTGTGCTGCGTGCCAAAGCCACGGCCGACCAACGCGAGATCATCCACGCACTGGGATCCGCCACGCCCATGGCCATGCTGCTTGCACACTCTGTCGAGCCCGAGTTCTCGTGGAGCCACTGGCACGGTCTGTGGGAACGGCATGGCGAGGAGCTCCAGCGGCTACGGCCGGCACTTGGGGCGATCGAGATCAGTACGCTGCTCGGGATCGAGCCTGGCCCGGCGCTGGGATCTGCCATCCGGGCGCTCGTCCGCGCCCAGGCCCGGGGCGAGGTCTCGTCCCGTGAGGACGCACTGGAGTTTCTCTCGCACCACTCGTCCTGATCACACGCCGACGCGGCCGCGGGCCGCAACCAAAGTACTGCTCCGATGGCGCCGCACCCCGACTCCGGTCCCGGTCCTGGCCCCGGTCCCGACAGCCGGAACCCGGCCATCCGGTCCCCGGCGGATGCCTCGAATTTTCGAAGATACGGAGTTTTGAGCCGCTGATGGTCGTCACCATGCGCCTGACCTGACAACGACCTGCAGCGGCTCCGGCAGGTCCCAGTGTGTGCTAGAGTTCCACCAGGAGGCGGCTTCGTGGAGCTCACAGAGCTACTCATGTTCATGACCAAGAAGGGAGCGTCGGATGTCCATCTGAAACCGATGCGTCCCCCCCTTCTGCGGATCCAGGGCCACCTGGTTCCGATCAAGGCCAGCGCTTTGAAGCCGGAGCAAGTTGAGGAGATGCTGTTCGGGATCCTCACACCCGCGCAGCGCCGACGGTTCGAGGAAAACCAGGCAGTTGATCTCGGATACGGTGTGCCAGGGGTTGCTCGGTTCCGATGCAACTTCTACATGCAGCGGGGAACCGTTGCCGGCGTCTTTCGCCGGATCCCGTTCGACATCAAGAGCGTGGAAGAGCTCGACCTGCCCGACGTTCTCTCGACCTTCACCGAGTACCCGGGCGGGCTGATTCTCATTACGGGCCCGACAGGATCCGGAAAGTCGACGACCCTTGCAGCTTTGATCAAGCGGATCACCGCTCAGTATCCTCGGCATATCGTCACCATCGAGGATCCCATCGAGTTCCTCTTCACAGACGACAAGTCCACGGTCTCGCAGCGCGAGGTGGGCACGGACACTCCGAACTTCAAGGAAGCCCTGCGCAACGCCATGCGGCAAGACCCAGACGTGATCATGGTCGGTGAGATGCGCGACCTGGACACGGTATCCACGGTCATCACGGCGGCCGAGACCGGCCATCTGGTGTTCTCGACCTTGCACACCAACTCCGCGGCGCAGACGATCGACAGAATCATTGACTCGTTTCCGCCCGATCAGCAGGAGCAGATTCGAAGTCAGCTGGCCATGGTGCTGAGGGCCATCGTCTCGATGCAGCTTGTGCAGCGGGCCGATGGTGGTGGCATGGTTCCAGCGGTAGAGGTGTTGGTGAACTCGCCGAAGATCTCGAAGCATATCGAGCACGGCGAGATCAAAGAGATCCACGAGGAGATGGAAGGCTCCGTCGGCTACTACCACATGCAGTCGATGAACCAGTCGCTCATCTCACTTCTGGCACACAACGTCATCAGCTACGACCGAGCCGTCGAGTCTTCTCCCAGTTCGGAAGACCTGTCGCTGACGTTGCGTAAGATGTTTCCAGCGATCGAGGAGAGGTTCCGGGAGGGCGATATGGCCCCGTCACCAGCAGATTTCTCACAAATTACAGAGCTGATCGAGATCAAGAAGCTCTACGAAGAGATGGAGGAGCAGCACCGGATGAAGCTCCAGGAGAAGGAAGACCGGATCCAAGATCTCCGGAGCGAGCTCGATGAACTGCGCAACAGCGTCGAGCAGCAGGACTCTGAAGGCGGCGAGCTGCGCCAACAGGTGGAGCAGCTCCAGGCGGAGAATGCTCGCCTGCGCTCAGAAGCGTCACAGAAGATCAACGCGTTGAACGAGCGTATCCGCGATCTCAACCAGCGACTGGTGGACTCGGGCAAGTCGGCGCCGGCGGCGAAGGGTTCGTCTGGGTTCTTCAAGCGCTGAAGCAAGCCCGAGGACAGCCCGAGCGCCTCCATTACATCGCCCACGCGCGCCGTCATCACTTGCGAGCCCCCATACCGTTCATGACACCACGCCGCCGCGGCGGCACGGAGCCCAGCGTTGGATCCTGTAGACCGTGACGTTCTTAAAGAGCTCGAAGCGCTCCTGCGCGAGGGTCAGGAAGACGCGCTCGCGATCTTCCTCCGGCTGGTTCGTGCGGAGGATATCGCTCAGTGGCTCGATCATCTGGACGTCGAGGGACGTCTCCAGGTGCTCAGGGTCCTCGACCTTCAGTCCGCAGGCACCGTCCTGGCCGATACCACTGCTGCGATCCGCACCGAGCTCGTAGAGGCCCTCGAGCCCACGGAGCTCGCTCGCATCGCCGAGGCGATGCCACCGGACGAGGCCGCAGATCTGATCGGTGACCTCGCTGACCACGACAGTGCGCTCGTGCTGGAGGAGATCTCACCTTCGGACGAGAAGGTCATTCGCGAGCTGCTGGAGTATCCGGAGGACAGTGCTGGCGGCATCATGAACCCGAACGTGGTGGCGCTCACGGGCTCCGCCACGGTAGATGATGCCATCAACAGATTCCGGACCGCACGCGCCAAGCCGATCCCAGGGCCCGTCTGGGTCGTTGACGACGAGGGCAGCCTGGTCGGCCTGGTTCGCGTGCATGACCTGATCACCAGGGCCCCGACCGAACGGCTCGCCGAGATCATGGACGCCGAGGTGATCTCGGTGCGTGAGTCCACTGACCAAGAGGACGTAGCCGATCTCGTCGAGCGGTACGACTTCATCGCTGTCCCGGTCGTCGACTCCAACAACCGGCTGCTCGGTGCAGTTACTGTCGACGACATCCTGGATGTCATCGAGGAAGAAGCGACCGAAGATATCTACTTGATGGCGGGTTCCTCGGCTGGTGAGGAGGAGTCCGAGTCGATTCTCCACGTGGCTCGACACAGACTTCCGTGGCTCCTCATCTGTCTTGCCGGTACCCAGCTTTCGACCACGGTCATGAAGCTCTCCGCCGGCACCGTACCGTTGTTCGAGCACGTGGCGATCTTCACCCCTGCGATTCTCGCGATGGGGGGCAACGCGTCGCTGCAGTCGTCGACCACCACTGTACGTCGGCTCGCATTGGATAGGTTGCCTCGTGTGCGCTATCTCCGGCACATGCTGCGAGAGGTCCTGGTTGCCTTCGCCATGGGCCTCAGCTGCGGCGCGGTCGAGTCCGTCATCGCCCTGGCGCTCGGCTATGATCCCCTCGTCGGGCTAGCCGTCGGGCTTGCGATGACCGTCGGGATGTCGGCCGCCAGCCTCCTCGGAGCTGCCATGCCGCTGCTCCTCACGGTCGCCCGAATCGATCCCGCTGTGGCATCGGGGCCGCTGGTGTCAACGATTAACGACTCGCTCGGCCTTGCCGTGTACTTCACGATCTCCACGCTGGTCATGACGCAGCTCGGCTAGGATCGGACGCGGCCGCGGTCGGCAACCGACGTGAACCGCCGACGGTGCCGGTCCCACGTCGGCGCAGCTGTCAGCTTTGAGCCGCTGGCGGTTCGCTCATCCAGCCACCCAGTCTCACTCGCAGGAGCAACCACGCCACAGCCCGGCCCTGGTCCAGGCCCCGGTCCCGGACCTGACAGCCGGATCCCCGCCATCCGGTCCCCGGCGGATGCCTCGAGCTTTCGAAGATGCAGGATGCTTGAGTGGCCGACACTCCTCCTCAGGAAATACATCCAACCCACGCAACGTCGTGTACCCGGGAGGAACGACGTGACGACGAACAACCACAACCCGGAGACCACGCGAGCTCGGCTTGAAGCAATCCTACGAGACAGCTTCTCACCCGTTTACCTCGAGGTCGTCGACCACAGTCATCAGCATGTCGGACATGCGGGCGCGCGCGAAGGAGGACACTTCGAGGTTCTGATCGTGTCCGACCGCTTCTCCGGTCTCAGCCGCCTCGAGGCACAGCGGCTTGTCCATTCCGCCCTCGAGCAGGAGCTGCGCTCCTCGATCCACGCGCTGGCGCTACGAGTACTGACGCCGGAACGCTGGCGCCCGAGCGCTCGAGGAGAATCACACTGATGTGACACGGCGCCATCGACTGTCACCGCATTGTAAAAGTCCTCTCCACGCCGCCGCGTGCTGTTGCCGTCCGACCCTGAGTCGTGGTACCAAAGGTTCAGAGAAGATACCGACGGCAAGACAGTGGTAGCAGTCACGGCAGGGGCCCACGGGCCCCGCCATATTGATTGTGGCGCCCGACGACATCCATACCAACACGGAGGACGAAGCATGGCCCGAAAACGAGCCCTGATCAGCCTGATGATGACTGTGTGTGTTGTGCTGAGTGCCGGTCCGGCAGTCGCCACCACGGGGGTGGCGTTCGTACACGGAACCGGGCACCAGACGGACGCCCTCAACGACTACTGGAGATCGGAGTTCGTCAGCTCCGTACGCCAGGGGTTGAGCGATCCTGCGAACTTCACGGTCGTCAACTGCAACTTCGAGGAGTACATGTGGACCTCTGCGGCAGCCGGTTGTCTTGCCGACCAGCTGCACTCCTTCATCACCGCTCGAAGCATCGATGACCTGGTGGTGATCACGCACTCCAACGGTGGCAACGTGATGCGATGGATCCTGTCCAACCCGACGTGGGACAGCCGCTACCCGACCATCATCCAGTCGATCCGATGGGTCAACGCCCTCGCACCTTCCAGCCTGGGCACCCCTCTGGCGGATGCGGTCACGAACGGCACGGTGTTCGAGACCTCGCTCGGTTGGCTTCTTGGTTACGACAACGATGCTGTACGCATGCAGCAAGAGAGCTGGATGGCCTACTACAACGCCAACTGGCTGTACGGAACGGCCGGTCGCCCGTCGCTCCCGGTGGGGTTCTGGTCAATCGTCGGAACCGATGTCGAGACAGCCGTTTGGGACCCCGACAGCTACTGCGGCGGTTACCACCTCAACCTGGGTCTCGAGATCACGCAGGAGTGGCTCGACAGCTGCTCCGACGGGTTCCTCGACTGCTCGAGCCAGGCAGGTGCAGGTTACGTCTGGCTGTATGACACCAGCTTCACGGACGGTGACGAACCGCTGAGCCACAACCAGAGCCGGCGCAAGTGCTTCGGACTCGACATTGTCCTGCGCAACGACCTGTAGACCCCGAGGAGAACTCACGATGACAGCTTGCACATGCACACCGCGGCTGATTGCACTCACCACGATCGTTCTGCTGGTTCTCAGCGGTCCGGCATTGTCCCAAGTCGCACCTCGCGACCGGAGCGCACAGACGATGGCGCTTGCACCCGCGTCAACCGGTGATCTCCACGTCGAAGCCCTGATTGATGCGGACACTGCACCCCTGGTACCCGGCGTATCGCTGGAACCTGTTCAGTTTTCCTGGCCGGTATCCGGAAAGCTCACCGCTCCGGACCCGTTTACCGCCGAGTCGCGACAGTACTGGAAGACGGTGACAGCCAGAGAGCTACGCGACGGTGTCACCGTGCACACCCACGCACGCGGCGCGTTGATCCGGATCTCACCGGTGACCGAAGGGACCGATACAGACGCTCTCGTCGCGATCGAACCCAGCCGCCTCGAGATCAGGTCCCGCGACGGGGTTCACTTCTCCGCGGGCACCGCGATGCAGCAGATCGCGACGGCTGAGCAGCTCACTCAGGCGGGTGCGCCGTTCCCTGAGCTTTCCTCGGCATTCCAGCTCGCCGAACGCGTGGGCTCGGGCCCGATCGTGATCCGTGCCACGGATCTCCCCGAAGACTCCAGCTCACAGTGGATCCTGCACATCTTCGAGCCGACATCCTCCGTGGTTGCCACAGCCCGGGTGGCGCAGGATGCCTACATCGCCGGACAAACTGTCACCGCCCGCGTTGCTCTCGTGGACACCGACAGACCCCTTCAGAGCTCACACATCCGAGTATCGCTCGTCAGCCCAGCGGGTCAGGCGCTCCCGGTGCGCACCGTGCGCGATGCATCGGGTGCTGTCATCGCAACTGCCACCCTACCGATCGATGCCAGCTCCGCCCGCGGCCTCTGGGAGATCCACGCTACAGCCACCGACACCGTTGACGGTAAGACCGTCGTACGTGACGTGCGTACCGCTTTTGCGGCCGCCTCACGAACGGCACGGCTGGGACATGTCGCCACCATCAGTCGGGCCCGCGGCGTGGAGATCACGCTCCCCATCGACGTCGGTGCAGCCGGTCGATACGAGCTTCGCGGGGTCATGTGTGTCCAGCACAGCGGCGAGGAGGCCGAGCCGGTTGCGGTCGCCCACGCTGCGAGCTGGCTCGGCACCGGCACTGGCGAGCTCACGCTGCACTTTCCAGCGGACCTTCTCGCGAACGTCGCACCAGGCGGTCGACTTCAGCTTCGCGACCTCAGGCTCATCGACAGCGGTCGGACGGCCCTGCTCCACCGGCAGCAGCTTGCCCTCGATCTCGGCCCGGCGAGCGACTGAGTCGACGAGCCTCTCAAACCTTCAGGAAGCCGAAGCCGGAGCCTGCATCGCTCCGGCTTCGGTGCGTTGCGTCTCACCGGGGAGCCAGACGAAGAACGCTGAGCCGACGCCGGGATGACTTTCCAGCCAGACGGCTCCACCGTGACGCTCGACAGTCGACCGGACGACCGCGAGTCCAAGGCCCATCCCACCGTGACGGCGTCGTGCTGAGGGGTCGACCTGATAGAAGCGATCGAAGACCCGCAGCTGCTCCGCCGGGTCGATGCCGGGCCCCGAGTCGGTAACGACAACCAGCACCCCGTCCCGTGTGTCTCGCCTCTGCCGGCGCCCCTCGACCGTGACGTTTCCCGCCTGTGGTGTGAACTTCACGGCGTTGTCCAACAAGTTGAGAAACACGCGTTCGAGCTCGTCGTACCGTCCCCTCACCTTCACGTCGTCGCCCTCAAGCTCGAGTCGAGCTTCGATCCCCTTCTCCTCGAGCCGTGGAACGAACACCTCGAGGGCTCCGGTCAACAGCTCGTTCAGATCGATCTCGTCGACAGACTCCGGACGACGGTGCTCCAAATCGATGATCTGAACGATCTCGTCGACCCTTCTGCTGAGCCGCTCGACGTTCGCCTGGCACACGTTGACGGCGTTGTTGACATCCGAGGACATCGGTCCCATCCGGCCCATCGACAGCAAACCCAGATAGCCCCGCAACGCGGTCAACGGGGTCCGTAGCTCATGAGAGACCGTCGCCAGCATGTCGGCCTTGATCTCGTCGAGCCGGGCCAGCTCGCTGTAGGCACTTTGCAAGTCCCCGAGACTGCTTTCCAGCTGTCGCGCCATGGTGTTGATGGCTGTGGCAAGGTCGGTCAGCTCACTCTCAGGAAAAATCTCGACTCGCTGCGAAAGATGTCCTTGCGAGATCCTGCGCACCATTTGCCGCAGGTTCTCCAGCTCATGAGCCCTGCTCGCGCCCAGCCTCCGCGCGACGACCACGGCCAGGGCAAGGCCAATCAACATCGATCCCACCACGACCAGCCCGCTCGCTAGCAACGCCCGATCCACGGACCGGTGCGAGAAGCACCCGGCAATCACGAGCCCCGACTCCGGCGCCTCGAGAACGACCATGAGCTCACCCATGGCATATTCGACCGCAACTGGAGATCCCGCGATCCGTGCGGATGTTGCAACGGCTGATGGCTCGAACCGCTGTCCAAACGCAACCAGCGGTATCCCGTCTCGGAACACTGCCAACCCTTTGCACTCCGGGCTCGACTCCAGTAGACGCTCCATCACACCTTTGAGCTGCCTCGGATCTGCGTCCGAGGCCTTCGTCACAGCCTCGACGGTCCGTACGGTCGCCACCGCGAAGCGTGTTGTCGATCGCTGCAGTGCCCCGCGCTGCAGCATGAGAAGCGTGACTCCAGTCATCAGGAGCACCGAGCAGATGGACAGAGCCATCCCCAACGCGATCTTCTGCTGGAGGGCGAGCCGGCCTGCCACCACCGCTACTCCAGGTTCTGGACCTGCTCCCGAATCCGCTCGATGGCCGTCTTGCTATCGACGATGCGTTCCGTCAGCCCGACCTCGCGACATTTGGACGCAACAGTGTTCACCTCTCGGTTCAGCTCCTGACACAGGAAGTCGAGGGCCTTACCAACCGTGCCGCCCGCTTCCAGTCGTTCACGGAACTGGCCGAGGTGGCTCCGCAGCCGTACGAGCTCTTCCGCCACATCGGCCCGGTCCGCGAGAATCGCCGCTTCCTGCAGCAGACGGTCGTCCCCCGGCATCTGCTCCGGCCCCACAAGCAGGGAAAGCCGCTCACGCATTCGCTCCACGAGCCGCAGGCGAATGTCATCTTGGCGGGATTCGAGCCACCCGACGATTGCTTCGATCCGGTCCAGCTCCGTGCAGACCTGGAGGGCAAGCTGCTCCCCCTCCGCCTGCCGGCCTTCGGTCAGTGCATGCACCGCATCGACTGTCAGGACCCGTAGCTCGGAAAGCTCTGCATCGCCGAGAAGGCTCTCTCCCACCGACGCTGACACGATCACTCCAGGGAGCGACAGAAGATGGCCCAACGATGGTGGAGTCATCCCTGACCCGGCCAAATCGACGGTGCTGAGCTGCTCAACCAGAGCGCGCACCATCCGCTGGTCAAGCCAGGCCGCCGCGGGTGCAGCGGCTCCAGGCTCGAACGCAAGGTGGGCTGTAACTCGCCCCCGTTGCACGTGCTCTGAAAGCACTGCACGAACGGCGTTCTCAAGCTCCGGGAGCTCCTCTCGCAGATTGTGCCGCACCTGCATGTCGAGACCTTTATGATTGACCGACCGCACCACGATCGAGGCGCTCCAGGCCTCCGACAGCCGGCGCTTCGCGCGACCGAACCCGGTCATGCTCAGGACCCTCATCCTTCTCTCCTCCTCCCTTGCGATGCACATCAGGCAGCTACTCGGGGCGATGATCAGTCGATCTTCCTGTCCGGCGACAGATCCTGGAGCTCCACCATCCGCGCGTAGACGCCACCACGGTCGAGAAGCTCCGCGTGCGTTCCCTCCTCGACAATGTATCCGTCGGACAGCACCACAATTCTGTCAGCTCGGACCACAGTTGCCAATCGGTGCGCGATGACAAGCGTCGTACGATCTCGCATCAACATCTCGAGCGCTTCGTGGACCAGCTGCTCGGAGGCCGGGTCCAGCGCTGATGTCGCCTCGTCGAGGACGAGGATCGGCGGGTCCTTGAGAAGCGCTCTGGCAACGGTGAGCCGCTGCCTCTGTCCGCCGGAGAGACGGGCGCCCGCCTCGCCGACGCACGTGTCGTAGCCGTCTGCAAGCTGTCGGATAAAGTCGTCCGCATTGGCCATCCGAGCGGCCGCCTCGACGGCCTCCATCGGTGCGTGCGGACAGCCACACCGGATGTTGGCCTCCACCGAATCGTCGAACAGAAACGTCTCCTGGGTGACGAGGCCAACCTGGTCTCGAAGACTGGCCAGGGTCACCTCCCGCACATCCTGTCCACACACCCTGACCTTGCCACGCTGCACGTCCCAGAACCGCAGAATGAGAGACGCCACCGTGCTCTTCCCGGCTCCCGAAGGGCCGACCAGTGCTACAGTCTCACCCGCCCGCACCTTCAGACTCACGTCGCGCAGCACCCAGCGCTCGTCCTCATAGGCAAACCACACCTGATCGAGCTCGATCTCCGGGGCCTGGATGCGCAGCTCCTCAGCTCCAGCGCGGTCCGAAATCAACACCGGTGCGTCGATGACCTCGAACACCCGTTCACTGGCACTTGCTGCCTGCTGAACTGCGAGGTTCAGCTTGTTCAGGCGCTTGATCGGGTTGTACGTCATGTACACGGCAGTCAGAAAGGAGGAGAACTCGCCCAGGGTCATGGTCCCGGAGCGTATCTGGAAGGAGGCGTATGCGATCAGCGCGACGCCTCCCACAGCGCCGATGATCTCCATCACCGGTGCGTTCAGCGCCTGGATCACGCGCGCACTCAGGGCGACGGTGAACTGCCGTTGGCTTGCGGTCCGAAACCGCTCCGCAACGATCCGCTCCAATCCGAACGCCTGGATGATGCGCATGCCGCGGATCGACTCGTCAAGCACCGTGGCCAGGTCGCCCATGCGCTGCTGGCTCTGGCGGGCACGGGTCCGCAGCCGTCTGGAGAAGTACACAACCGGAGCGAGCACCATGGGAGCGAGCACCATCGTGGCCAGGGCAAGCCGCGTCTGCACGACCATCACGAAGGCCAGAAGCACCACCACTGTCAGGACGTCTTGCAGAAGATCGCCAATCCTCTCCGCAAGTGCCTCGTGGATCAGCTGGACATCACTGATAACTCGCGACACCAGCTGGCCTGCGTTCTCGTTCAGGAAGTACTGCGGTGACTGAACCACCAGAGCAGCGAACACGAGGTTGCGCAGATCACGCACCGTAGCCAACCCGAGTCGTGACATGGCGTATCGCCCGACGAACATCGAGACGTTCTTCACAGCAACCGCCGCAACTACGAGAAGCAGCACGAAGCGTACATCTCCCCCGAACCCGCCATCGAGCCACTCGCGCATCCCCCGCAGCAGGGGCGGCCATGGGCGCGAGGCGTTCGCAGCATTCGCTGGTGCAACCTCCGCACTCAACACGTGGTCATACACGGGTTGAATCAAGTAGACCATGCTCACGGTTGCACCGGCCACCATCACCATGCACACCATGCCAACACCGAGCCACGCCATGTGGCGACGAGCGACCGACAGGACCCGAGCGAACGCCCGCATGTCGCGCGCCTACAGCCCCCGTGCACGCTCCAACAGTGCCCGGGAGATGACCATCTTCTGGACCTCAGACGTTCCTTCATAGATTGTGGTCACTCTGGCATCGCGGTACAGCCGCTCGATGGTGTACTCCTTCGAGTAGCCATAGCCGCCATGGATCTGCAGCGCCTCCCCAACCACCCGATTGCACATCTCGGATGCGAATAGCTTCGCGCGCGCGGAGACATCAGAGTGGCGTCCTGGCTGCTCCATCTGCCAAACTGCGCTGTACATCAGTGCACGCGCCGCCTCGATCTGAGTGCTCATCTCCGCCAGACGGAACGCGATCGCCTGGTGCTCGAGGATCGGCCGGCCGAACTGCTGCCGGTCCCTCGCGTACCGCAGCGCCTCGTCAAGCGCCGCCTCCGCGATGCCGATCGCCTGCGCAGCAATTCCGAGGCGGGAGTGGTCCAGAGTCCCGAGAGCCACCCGCATCCCGGCGCCTTCGCCACCGAGCATCGCGCCAGGTTCGATCCGTGCCCCGTCCAGAGATACCATGCAGGTCTTCGATGAGGTCAGGCCCATCTTTTTCTCCGGAGCCCCAACCTGCACCCCGGGTTGGTCTGCATCGAGGATGAAAGCGCTGATCCCGTGCGCGCCCTGGCTCGGATCGCGAGTGGCCAGACACACGAAGTACCGTCCTACGCTGGCGTTGGTGATCCATGCCTTCGATCCGTCCAACACCCAGCCGTCACCTTCCGGACGGTAGCGAGTTCGCAAGGCAGTGGCGTCAGAACCGGCGCCAGGCTCGGTCAGCATGAACCCACCGAGAACCTCGCCGCTTGCCAACGGCGGCAGATAGCGCTGCCTCTGCTCCTCCGTTCCATACTGGAGTATCGGGTAGCAACAGACCGAGTTCGTCACCGCCATGCCGACGGTCAGTGCCGCGTCGCACCGGGAAAGCTCCTCAACAGCGATCAAGAATGCCAGCACATCCATACCGGCGCCGCCGTACTTCTCCGGAACCATCATCCCCAACAGGCCGAGCTCGGCCATCTCCGCGAACAGATCATTGGGAAACTCAGCAGACAGGTCACGCTCTGCCGCCCCGGGCGCGACCCGCTCGCGGGCAAAAGAACGAACCATGTCGCGGACCATCTCCTGGTGCTCATTCAACGACACGTCCATGGCAGCCTCCATCTTTGGTCAGTTGAGTGCCGGCACACCGTCATCCGAGTTGATCGAGCTCGGGCGTTCGTCCTTCGAGAAACGCCGCAGCTCCCTCACCGGGATCACCCACAGCAAACATCAATCGAAACGTCGCCAGCTCCAGCGCACAACCCGGTCCCCGCCCTAGCCGGCATCGCAGCAGATCTCGGGTGGCGATCAGGCTTGCGAGCGACGCCTTCTTCGGCAGCGGCAGCGACTCCCCGTGTCCCACAACCGCAGTCGCCAGACCAACGGCTACCGCTTCATCGGCGGTCAGCACGCTATCCCCGGTCAATCCCCTCCACAGCGCCGCACCGCCGGCTCGGGACAGCGCCCACACCAGGCCGGGCGTCGGCGGCTGATCCACCTCAGGAAGCCGCACAACGGCGCCGCTTCGCAGGTACACCAGATCACAGCAGAGGGCGACATCGCGATCCGCACCGCGAACCGTGCCTTTCATATCTGCAACAGACACCACTCGCGATCGCGTCAGGCTCTCCAGCACGCCCCACTCCAGCGCACACGAGTCGTTCTCGTCGCCGTCAGGTCGAAACGATACAACCAGGACGCCCGGCCGCTCGAGCTGCTCTCGCAGCTCGGTCAGCTCGCGGACAGGGCTCGATCCGTTCCAGAGGTGCCGTGCCACGGCGAAAGTGTACCCGACCTCGGGTACGGTGTGGCGAGCGCGGTATCATGAACGGATGGATCCCAACGTTCTTCTCAGCCGTGAAGTGCGCAACGTCGTCCTGGAAGCGGTGTTGGGCGACATCACCCAAGAACCCGTAGATGCCATCGTCAACGCCGCAAACGCCCATCTGGAGCATGGTGGTGGGCTTGCTGGTGCGATCGTTCGGGCGGGCGGCGAGGAGATCCAGGCAGAGTCCCGAGAGATCGCACCCGTGCCGGTCGGCTCAGCGCGCGCCACCTCTGCAGGAAGTCTTCAGTGCTCCTGGGTCATCCATGCGGTCGGTCCGAGGTGGGGAGAAGGCGACGAGGCGCAGAAGCTGGCCGATGCCATCCGCTCCAGTCTGGAGTGCTCCAAGGAGCTCGGCGCGTCCTCCATCGCTGTGCCTGCCGTATCCACCGGGATCTTCGGATACCCGAAACGAGAGGGCTGCGAGCTGATCGTTCAGACCACTCTCCAATGGCTTGCGAGCTCATCGGACGGCACATTGCACCGGATTCGGTTCACGGCCTTTGACCGTCCCACTGCGGAGCAGTTTGCAGAGGCGCTCGCGAACGCCACGTGATGGTTGAGAAGGTCATCGAAGCAGAGATCCCCTTCGCGCGGCATGCCTCAGCCACACGAGACGTCGCTGAGAGGTGTAGACGACACAGCGACGCGACGCCTCTTTGAACGGGAATCGTGTTGGCCACAGCAGCTTCGCGCGGTGTCTCGCTCCACACCAGCTGCGCACGCAACCTCCGAGTATCTCCCCTATTCACTTGATTTCCTAACCGAATGTGGTAGAATTCGCCGCCGAACTGTGCAGGAGGGGAGGGCACACTCCGAACATGGCAGACCTGTACCAGTACCGAGAGCTTCCCGAGGAACCGCTCGACTGTTTGTACGTGCTCCACTGCGTGCAAAGCAACTCGATTGATCAACTGAATCTGGCCGCCAAGGATCGAAAGCAGCTCAAGCAGAAGGCCGAGGCGCTCGGACCGCGCGGTGAGCTTGACGAGCTCATTTCGGGCGAATGTCCTGTGCGCATTGCACGGAGAATCACGTTCGTCGGCATGGGTCATACAGAGGAGCTGACCCACGCCCGCCTTCGTAGTGCGCTGCGTCGGATCGTTCAGCAGGCCACGAAGAACCGTGAGTATCAGATCGGTCTTGCGATCCCAATCGCCGTCCACGGCCTCGATCCTGAGGAGTCGCGGCTCTTTGCCCTACTCCAGGCCGCTTTAGCCGACTACACCTTCGACTGGTTCAAGTCCAAGAAGAACGAGTTCGACAAGATCGACGGGTTGCATATCCTGCCGCTCAAAGGAGAGTCCGAGGAGCTCCTGGAAGAGCAGTTGACGCATGTCCGTATGCTGTCGAGTGCAATCCGAATGGCCCGTGACCTCGGAAACCGGCCCGGTAACGACCTGACGCCAGAGGCATTGGCGAATCATGCTCGCGAGATGGCCGAGTCGGTTGGCCTGCGAGCCACTATTCTGGGCCCCAAGGAGCTCCAGAAGGAGAAGATGGGCGGCATCATGGCCGTTGGCGCCGGTTCGAGCCAGGATCCACAGCTAGTGGTCCTGGAGCACCGGCCGAAGAAACCGAAGCGCTCCATCGTGCTCGTCGGCAAGGGTGTGACCTTCGACTCCGGCGGAATCTCCCTCAAGCCGGCGAAGGATATGGGCTGGATGAAGTACGACATGTGCGGTGCGGCAACAGTGATCGGGGTCATGAAGGCCGTAGCCACACTCGAGCTTCCGCTCAAGGTCGTCGGGCTCGTCGCTGCTGCCGAGAACACACCCTCTGGCTCTGCTCTCAAGCCTGGCGACATCATCACGATCTCCAACGGTAAGACGGTCGAGGTGGACAACACCGATGCGGAAGGTCGTCTCCTTTTGGCTGACGCGCTGGCGTACGCCGAGCGGTTCAACCCGGACGTGGTGCTCGACTTCGCAACCCTGACAGGTGCCTGTGTCGTCGCGCTGGGCAACGAAGCTGCCGGCATCATGGGCAATGACCGGGAGCTGATCGACGAGTTCGTTACCCTGGGCGAGCACGTGGGCGAGCGCGTATGGCCGTTGCCACTGTACGAGGAGTACCGCACCTACCTCGAGAGCGAGTGGGCGGATCTCCGCAACGCTGGCGATCGCAGCGGCGGCGCGGTCACAGCCGCCACCTTCCTGCGTGAGTTCGTTCCGGAGAACACCTCTTGGGCGCACCTCGATATTGCCGGCGTCGCCTACATGGACAGGAAGCACAATGGCTTCGACAAGGGAGCAACCGGGTTTGGCATCGTTCTCGTGCTCCGTTACTTGCAAAATCTCCTGAAGTAACCGAAGGCTCTCCCGGGCTCTTGTCTCGGCGACACCGGTGTGGTAGCTTTTGTCTTCGCCCGAGCGGGCATAACTCAGCTGGTAGAGTGTCAGCTTCCCAAGCTGAACGTCG